>DPIB01000088.1 GCA_003522805.1 Fervidobacterium sp.
TATCAACTGATACATCTGGCACACATTAGTGCGGACAATTAAATTTGTGAGCCTGATGGCTCTACAGTGTAGAGGCTGCTTAGACCATCCTAGGAGAATAAGGGTCGTTTGACCAAACTTCTTTCGAAATCCCCCACCTCTATAGGTGGTGGGATGGTTTAAGGTTCTGATAAAGACTGCAATATGATAAAAATAGCAAGAGAGAATAGCAAAAGAGCAAAGGTATCGGTCGATTTTACATGCGCCGATTTTCAGACGCTTCCAGTGAATACAGTACAGTCGTATGTGATATCGAATCTTCCTTATGGTGAGAGAATGGATGCGAATATCCTAAAGCAAATCAACATTCTCAGAGATAAATTCCCAAATGCGTGCTACTACCTTTTGCATCCTTCAGAAGATTTCGAGCAGTTCTTTGGAAGGGCGGAAAAAAAGATACGCTTTCAAAACAGCGGAATTTGGACGTTTTTATACATGTATTACAAAAAGTAGGATACTTGACGGGCAAAACAAGAATACAAGAATACAGAAATGCAAAATGTGTGTCCCTTAAACTACCCGCCACCTATAGAGGTGGAGGATTTCGAGAGAAATTTGCCAAAGGCCTTATTCTCTCAGGTTAGTTTAGATAGCCTTCACTGTAAAGTGTTGGGCTCATCCAAGTTACTTGTTTTGCTATTTATTTTATCTGCACTTGCGTGCGCCAGATGTTTAGTGTAGGGTAATTAATCATATATTTAGTTTACCATTTTGCAAGCAGAAAGGAGACGTAGAACACATTCCTCTCCAGCTTGTAGAAGGTGGAGTCTTTTGGCTCAACTTTGATGAATTCTATAGATGTGTAGAGTAGTCAAGGTAGGCCTTTGATTCTACCTTGCAGATTACATATAGACAGTTTCAAAATGTGAGGTGTTCAGATGATTTTAATTGAGGAATTCCTAGACAACTGTTACCAGATATCAAAAGAGGTAAACGAGAATGGTTTGAACGCACTAATAGAATATATAGAAGACAACTTTGAGCGTATAGATGACCCGCTTTTGCGAGATCATGAGATTCTCACAAGACTTGAAGAATTGAGAGACTACATCATATCTGCAAAAAAGGTACCACTAGAAAGGGCATTTAAAAGGCTTCAACAAATAAGTGGCATGGTGGAAAGGTTCAAACAGAATTATCTTACATATGATATAGAATGTGTGGCAGGTGTGAAGAAACTGGACGTTCCTGTGAAATATGCAAAAGGCGTTGGCCCTTCTCGTGAAAAGCTGTTAAGAAGGCTTGGGATAGAAACTGTTAATGACTTGATAACGTATTTCCCTAGAGATTATGAAGACAGGAGAAAAATTGTTCCTCTTGCTTTCGTGACGGAAAACGAAAAGATAACAACGAAGGGAACAATCAGAAACGTTGAAAAGGTAAAGAAAGGTGAACTTGTTATAATCAGTGCGTTACTCCAAGATGGTATTAATCAAGTACTTTTGAAATGGTTCAATCAAGAATTCAAAGAACTGGAGATAAAGCAACTAATTGGGAAAGAAGTATACGTGACTGGAACACCGAAGAAGGGACTATTTGGTGCGATAGAGATCCAAAATGCAGAAGTATCTGTCAGTGATTCTCTAGAACGAGAGATATTGCCTGTTTATCCACTGACGGAAAATCTGACACAGAAGGTTTTGAGGAGGATCATGAAAGACAATATCGAGACTGCTTGTAACTTCAAAGAGCTCATTCCGGAAGAAATCATATCAGGGAGGAAGATGATAGGTGTAAGAAAGGCATATGTTGGGATGCATTTTCCGAAAAGTGTCTATCATCAGAAAAGTTCAAGGAAAAGGCTGGCTTACGAAGAATTGCTTTTACTGCAACTTGCATTAATGCTATCCAGAAAAAACTCAGAAAAGATAGGTGGTATTGCGAAGAGTTTTTCAGGTGAGCTAGCTCGTAAATTTGTAGACTCCCTACCTTTCGAACTTACAAATGCACAGGTTCGCGCACATGGTCAGATATGTGCAGATATGAAGAGTTCAAACCCGATGAATAGGCTCTTGCAAGGAGACGTTGGAAGTGGTAAAACGTTGGTTGCGGAGCTCTCCATGATCGACAATTACGAAGCCGGTTATCAAAGTGCATTTATGGTTCCAACTTCGATACTTGCCATGCAGCACTATCAAAAACTTTTTGACCATTTAACAAATCTTGGCATACGTGTGGCATTATTAGTTGGCTCTACTAGTCAGAGAGAGAAGGAGAATATAAAAGCTGCTTTGAAGAATGGGGACCTCGATGTTGTTATTGGTACGCATGCACTCATTCAGGAAGATGTCCACTTTTCTAATCTGGGACTTGTTATCATCGATGAGCAGCATAGATTCGGCGTGAAACAAAGAGAAGAACTGATATCGAAAGGACGAATAGTGGATACGTTGATAATGACCGCTACACCAATCCCTAGAACACTCTCCCTCACACTTTACGGTGATCTAGATGTCTCGATCATTGATGAAATGCCACCCGGAAGGAAAGAAATCCGGACATTCACACTCAGGCATACAAGGGCTAAGGAAGTATATAACTTTGTTAGGCAACAAATACTTGAAAAAGGTGACCAAGTATATATCGTTTACCCGTTAATTGAGCAATCTGAACAGATAAACGCAAAGGCTGCTGAGGATATGTACAAAACGTTAAGCAGGAGTATCTTTCCAGATATACCGATGGGACTGCTCCATGGGCGTATGTCTGATATGGAAAAGAGTGACGTGATGAACAGATTTGTTCACAACGAAATAAAAATCCTCGTTTCGACGTCTGTGATAGAAGTTGGTGTAGATGTGTCAAATGCAACTGTAATGGTCATCGAAAACGCTGAAAGATTTGGGCTTGCACAACTCCATCAACTTAGAGGCAGAGTTGGAAGAGGTGAAAAGCAGAGTTATTGTTTCTTAATCGTTAGTGAGGCAGGTGAAGAGGCCTGGGAGAGATTGCAATTTTTTGCGAGTACCACGGATGGATTTAAGATATCCGAATATGACCTAAAATTGAGAGGGCCTGGCGAATTCTTTGGCATGCGCCAACACGGATTGCCTGAATTTAAGTTGGCTGATTTGGTTTCCGATGTGGAACTGATAATGATGGCAAGAGAAGATGCCAAAAGCATAGTTGAAAATTATCCTGATAGTGAAATAATAGGCAAAGTCCTCGAAATATACGGTGAAAGAATGAAGCTTTTGGATGTTGGTTAATTCAAAAAATCATGATATAATAATATAAATACAAATCCAAGAACCCAAGATTGGATATTTCGCATACTATAAGGAAGAAGAAAGGGGAGGCAAGGGAATATGAAAAAATACGCAAAGTCTCATGAATGGTTTGACACAGAAAGTGGGCACGTTGGGATTTCAAACCATGCACAAGAGCAACTAGGGGATATAGTTTATGTTGATCTCCCAGCGATTGGTAAGGAAGTTAAGAAAGGGGAAGTAATTGCTTCTCTAGAGAGTGTTAAAGCTGCTGGAGACGTCTATGCACCTGTGAGTGGGAAAATAGTTGCGGTTAACGATAAGATCAGTGCCACACCCGAATTAGTAAACCAGGATTCCGAAGGAGAAGGTTGGTTAATAAAGCTTGAACCAACGAATCCATCGGAAATAGACGAACTACTTGACGAGGCATCTTATAAAAAGATGATTGAGGAGGCATAGGTTAAATGACGAATATAAACGCTTACTCGGTCTTAATGTTCATTGCTAACATAGTGCTGTCTGTTCCAATATTGTTATCCATAGTTCAACAATCTAAATCTGCTATGAACATAGCGAATGTTGTCTCAATTGTCTATATACTGATTTCGTTTGGATTCTTCTCAACAGATTTTGCTACGTTTTTCACAAAGCTTGGGCTCTCACTCTCTCCAGTGACTTACATAATATTAGCGATATTCACATTTTTCATCGCTCGCGATTTTTCTAAGCTAAATGTTAGGCAAGGAATAAGGAAATCTTTTGTAATGGGTGTAATAATCATTGTACTGAATGTAATAGACTTCTTCTGGGTAAAGAGTGCAGCTTACATACCGTTGATTTCGATAACTTGGGCTGCTGTTATCACTGTCATCATCAGTCTGAAGAAGTGGAACATAGAATAAATAGCATTTTAAATAGTCCACAACTTTACTCAGGGCACCTTAATAACACAAGGTGCCCTTTTGTCTAGTACTTACAGAAATTGAGAGTAGTAACGATGTACGAAGATATTTAGTCTGAGAGTGCATTGCGCTTGTATGATGATAGCATAGAAAAACGCAAAGAGAAATGCAGGATGTGGTATAATGTTTAGGAGTCAGAGAGATAGGAGGTGCCAGTAATGAATGGAACTAGAAAAACAAAGATAGTTGCAACTATTGGCCCTGCATCCGAGTCGGAAGAAAACGCAGTCAAGTTACTTGAATGTGGTGTCAACGTCTTCAGACTGAATTCTTCTCATGAAACCGTAGAGGTTCACAGAGAGAGAATAGAAAGAATCAAGAAGCTAAGAGCTAGGGGCTTCCATTTCGCCATTTTGCTGGATCTTGCAGGTCCAAAGATTAGGACTGGAAGGTTCGAGACAGAATACGTTACAATAGGGCCGGGGAGTACAATCGAAATACTATGTGGTGAAGAATTCATCGGCAATACTAAAAGGTTTTGGATTAACTACGAAAAACTATCCGACGAAATAAAGACTGGCGAGAAGATACTTATAAACGATGGCGCTATCTCATTAATAGTCAGAGATGTGCATAAAGCTGAAAAGAGGATAATATGTGAGGTAGAAAGGGGTGGAGAGATTACGCACAAGCGTGGAGTAAATCTTCCAGGTGTGGATATATCCGCCCCATCGATTACTGAGAAAGACAAAGAATTCATAAAACTCGGCAACAGGGAGGCAATCGATTACTTTGCCCTCTCATTCGTTAGAAAGGCAAACGATATTAAAGAAGTGAAGGAACTAACAGACATCCCCATAGTTGCAAAGATAGAAACTCTTCAGGCACTTGATAATCTCGAAGAGATTATTGCAGTTGCAGATGCTGTCATGGTTGCAAGAGGGGATCTAGGCGTTGAAATACCGATAGCACAGGTACCTATAGCACAAAAGAGGATAATAGAGATATCGAATTTATACAAGAAACCTGTCATTACTGCAACTCAAATGCTTGAAAGTATGATAAACAATGCTACGCCCACCAGAGCAGAGGTAACCGACATTTCAAATGCTATTCTGGACGGTACAGATGCGATAATGCTCTCTGCCGAAACCTCCATAGGTAAATACCCATGTGAAGCAGTCAGAGTAATGGACGAAGTATCCAAGATGACAGAAAAGTATATGGAAGAATATGAGAATTACAAGCTTGAATGGCTCAAAGAATATTCATCCTCATTCGATACCCCAAGCGCAATTTCATATGCAGCAACCACACTTGCAAAAAACGTCGATGCGAAATTAATGATTACTGCAACAAGCACAGGTGCAACTGCAATTCATGTCTCAAAATACAAGCCTGCAATTCCAGTCATGGCAGCAACGAATATAGTTGAAACTTACAATAGATTATCGCTTGTTTGGGGTGTCATACCAGTGATGCTCGAAGGAAAGATGACAACAGATGAGATGATAGAACAAGTTACACAAAAAGCAAAAGAGCTTGGATTAGCAAGTAACGGTGACAGAGTTGTTATCGTCGCAGGTATACCTTGGGGGAAACCTGGCACGACGAATACGGTACAGATACAACGAATACGGTAAAGAGTAACAATTTATGCCCCTTGTTGAGTATAATACAAACTTGATTAACACATCATTGTAACCAAAATTGGTACTTGAATTTGCAAAGATAGTTGGTATAATATACCACGTAGCGGTGTGAAACCTAAGTATTTCGTAATGTCGACAATCGACAGACCTAAGGTCTTTGCTTAACGGTCATAAATTGCGAAAATTCAGAATAGAGGAGGAAGCAATTATGGCGAAATGTGAAGTTTGTGGAAAAGAACCGAGAGCAGGCAAAAATGTTAGCCATTCAAACAGGCACACAAACAGATGGTTCAAACCAAATGTTCAAAAAGTGCGTGTTCAACTTGAGGATGGAACGGTCAAGAGAATGAGTGTGTGTACAGACTGTTTGAAGTCTGGAAAAGTCAAAAGGTACGTTAGCAGATCTAAATCCGTATCGATGGAGGCATAAAGAGCGGGGATATCCCCGCTCTTTTTAAACTATGGTATTCACAACGCAGACTTGGTATAAACGCTTCATGATTTTCTTAGCTATTCTGAGCACGCCATTTGTGCTCTATATTTTTTCGTTGCCCACATCTGGTTTCATATTGTTCTTGTCTGTTTTATCCTATTTTATCATTCTACTCCTAACTGCTGAATCACTTTTTTTTAAGATCGAGTTGAAAGGTTCACAATTGCACAGCTGGTATTTTAAATTAGATTTAAGTGATATAATAGATTTTAGACATAATATATTAGGTTCACAATTGCGAACAAGATGGATGGTCTACTACTTGCCCCCAATCAAGGGTACTAGAATACTGTGCAGTATAATAAAGAACTATCGGGAATCATCATAAACGAAAGTAGTAGAACCATAGAGTATTAGGGGGCTTGAATTCAAAATTGGGTTCGTTCGAATTTCGTTCAAATAGGGTGATGGAGTGGGGGATCGTGATGGAGAGTAGACGAACTTATGCGGTAATAAACTTAAGGAACTATGCGGGGAATTTGCGTTTTTTCGAGGATCACTGTACGCCGTCCAAGGTAATGCCCGTAGTTAAAGCGAATGCGTACGGTCACGGTGCTATACCTCTTTCAAAAGTAGCAGAGAGGATGGGTATTGATTATTTTGCCGTTGCTTTCCTTGAAGAAGCGTTACAGCTTAGAAATCATGGGATAAACAGTGATATTCTTGTTTTTAACTATGTAGCACCAGATCTAATACACATTGCATATGAGAATAACATAACTCTGACTCTATACTCATGGGAACAGCTTTCGAAGTATTCCAAACAAGCGTCCAAACCAAAGTGTCACGTGAAAATAGATACAGGAATGAAAAGACTTGGGGTACAACCGGATGAAGCATCGGAATTTATACAAAAAGCTAGAAGCTCAGGATTTGAAATCGAAGGTGCATACACACACTTTGCTGTTGCAGATAGTCTTGACGAGGAAGACGTTGAATTCACGAAAGAACAGTTCGAGCAATTCGCCAGATTGGATCTCGATGTCAAGATAAAGCATGTGTGCAATAGTGGCTCGGCACTGAGCAAAATAGTAAATTGTTTTGATTACGTGAGAATTGGGATTGCAAGTTACGGACTACAGCCAAGTAACATGCTTCAAAGCAGTGAAATAAAGCCTGTGCTTGAGTGGAAAAGCACTGTTTCTTCGGTAAAAACAATCACCCCGGGTGATACGGTAAGCTATGGCAGGACGTTCAGGGCGTTTACAGAGATGAAGATAGCCGCAATACCAGTTGGATATGCCGATGGATATTGGAGACAGCTCTCAAACAAAGGCTACGTACTTATCCATGGTGAAAGATGTCCAATCGTAGGACGAGTTTGTATGGATCAGTTCATGGTAGACGTTACACACTTAGACGATGTAAAGCTTGGTGATGAGGTTGTGCTCATTGGTAGACAAGGGGACAATAGCATAAGTGCAGAAGAAATCGCGAATCTGGTTGACACGATAAACTACGAGGTCACCTGTAGAATTTCTGAGAGAGTTCCAAGAAAATATGAGGGGATGGAACTGTGAATATACCTAGAGAAATACTGGATAAATTGAAGGCGCCGTACATTGAGGAACTGGAGAAATATGTAGATAAGGATATCGATGGGATATTCAAGGTTAAGAGCAAGAAACTACAAGAGACGAAAGATGGTAAGAAATTCTTACTACTTACACTCGAAGATAGAACAGGTAGCATAAGGGCTGTAGACTGGTACAACGCAGAAACAAACGATCAGATGCTTCAGTTAGGTTCTGTAGTCAGTGTCGTAGGAAAGATTGTATATTTTGATGACAGGCTCCAAATAAATATTTCAAGCTCGGAAAGTGCTGTAAGGAAATTAAATGAAGACCAATATGATATCGAGAGATTCGTATCCAAGATAAGCAATCCAGAAGAATTGTATAAAGAACTTGTCAGAATAGTACAGACCGTTATTGATAAAGACTACAGAAGGGTATTGGAGATATTTTTTATTGAAGACAAATCGTTTGTAGAAGCCTTTAAAAGTGCACCAGCAGGTATGAGGATTCATCACGCATACATTGGCGGGTTGCTGGAGCATTCGCTGAATGTGGCGAAGCTTGTAGACCAGGTTTGCAGGATATACACTCAGTTGGATAGAGATTTACTTGTAACCGGTGCTTTAGTTCATGATATAGGTAAGATAAAGGAATACGTAGTCAATCAAAAAGGTATTGAAGTAACCACGGAGGGCGAACTCCTAGGCCACATAATCATGGGGGTAGAGATGATAAATCAGAAGGTGAGAGGGGTACCGTATGACAAGTTACTCAGGTTAAAACATCTAATTGCATCACACCATGGCGAATATGAGTGGGGTTCTCCTGTAATACCAAAAACGGCAGAAGCATTGATACTGCATTATATAGAGAATATGGATTCTAAGATAAATAGAGTGCTTCAAATAATTGATCGCGAAGAGAGAGGAAAGGAATGGAGTGAGTATGATACGAATTTAAGCCGAAGATTTTTGTTAAAGTGAAAACGATATACAAATCATACCGATTATGCTGTACATACGAACTGTAAATAACTAAAGTAGGTGATGAAATAGTGGCAACAAAGGGTAAATCAAACAAATCAACTAGACTGACAGATGAGTCAACCGAAAGACAATCTGCTCACTCTAGTCAATCAAAAAAGGCAAGAACCACTGATAAAAGTAAGACTGCTTCCAATAGCGTGAATAAAATTGAGAATAAGAGTACCGCTCACAAAGTAATCATCGTTGAATCACCCGCAAAGGCGAGAACCATTGAAAATATACTAGGCAGTGAGTACCAAGTTGTATCTTCAAAAGGGCATGTCCGTGATCTTCCAAAAAAGCAATTTGGTGTCGATTTAAAAACTCTTGAAATGGATTTTGAAATAATACCTGGCAAGGAATCGATAGTCGAAGATATAAGGAGAATTACGGAAGGCAAAGAAGTTTTGCTTGCATCTGACCCTGACAGAGAAGGGGAAGCTATAGCTTGGCACTTATCAACTATTTTAAATGTAAAAGGCAAGAACAGGATAACTTTTTCCGAAATTACACCGCATGCAATACAAGAAGCAGTCAAATCACCTCGTGAGATAGATATGAATAGGGTTAATGCACAACTTGCCAGAAGAGTCCTTGACAGGATAGTTGGGTACAAGATAAGCCCTTTACTTTGGAGGATAATAAAAGATGCACGTAGTGCTGGGAGAGTACAATCTGCAGCGCTGAAGATAATATGTGAAAGAGAGCAAAAGAGATTTGAATTCGTACCACAGAAGTACTACAAAGTCTGGATAGAAATAGCCGGTCTTAAAGCGAATTTGACAAAGATAGATGGAAAGAAAATCAAACCAACCGATGTTACAAAAGAGATTGCAGATGAGATACTTAGAAGTGTCAAAAGCGTGAAACTCACGAACATAGATATAAAAGAAGTGAAAAAGAATCCACCATTGCCGTTCACTACCAGTACACTGCAGCAAGATGCTTCTAGTAGATTAAATTTCACAGTATCTAGGACTATGCGAATTGCACAAGAGCTTTACGAGGGAATCGACACACCAGAAGGTCATATAGCTTTTATCACGTACATGAGGACGGATTCGACCAGAATATCCGAAGAAGCAAAAGAAGCTTCTAAGAAATTCATATCATCGGAATTTGGTCAGGAATACCTGGGTGAGAAAGGCCAAAAATCGTCAAAAGAAAAGAGCAAGACAAAAGTGCAAGACGCCCACGAATGCATCAGACCCGTCGACGTGTTCATGACACCTGATAGGGTGAAGAACCTACTCGATAAGGAGCATTACAGACTATATGAAATCATATGGAAACGGTTTGTTGCTTCTCAAATGAGTAGTGCAATCTATAAGCAGTATAGCTACGATTTTGAAGATACAAATTACGTATTTGAGGCAAGCATTAGAGAGAGAATATTTGATGGTTTCGAAGTAGTGTACAGTATCGATGATGAGGTAAGCGAAGAGCATAAAGACTTGAAAGTAGGTGAAAAGTATAACGTAGCTCCGAAATCACAAGAGGCGGAAACGACGCCACCTGATCGATATAGTGAAGCAGCTCTGGTGAAGATGCTAGAAAGTGAAGGCATCGGTAGGCCAAGTACCTATGCAACGATCATTCAGACGCTCCTTACGAGAAAATATATCGTTAAAAGAAAGAAAGCCCTTGTTCCTACGATACTCGGCTTCGTTGTGAATGACTATCTTGAAAAAAGATTTCCAGACATAGTAGACAAGAATTTCACTGCCGATATGGAGAAGCAACTGGACGAGGTGGAAAATGGAAAAAAGGACTGGAAAGCTGTAGTTACGGAGTTTTTAAGTGAATTCACAAAAGACCTTGAACATGCACAAAAAGAATTTTTCAGTATAGATTTTGAAACAAACATGGTATGCGAGACATGCGAAGGTAATTACAGATTAAGGGTTGGCAAATACGGACTTTATTTGAACTGCCCAAGTTGCAAGGTGAACAAATCGATAAACTCTTCCATGTTCGGCGTTTTGTACAATGGAAAGCTGTATTTTATACAAGAGGAGCAAGAAAATGGGCAGGACGGCTCGGAAAGTGCGGAAGAAGAGAAAAGCGAGACGAAAAGGACATTCTATAGAAGAAAATCTAAAACGACTCAGACTCGCAGAAAATGATAAATGCAGTAGTAATCAAGATCAGGTGATTACATGATCTGGGCAATTGGCGATATACACGGATGTCTGAAGGCACTGGAGAAATTGATAGATCAGATTTCGCCCACAAATGACGACAAGTTGATCTTCCTAGGTGACTATGTAGATAGAGGACCCGATTCAAAAGAGGTTGTCGATTTCTTGTGCTCATTGAGTAAGACCGTTGATTGCACGTTTCTAAGGGGAAACCATGAGCAAATGCTTCTTGACGTGCTTGATAGCAACGAAGACACATACAGATGGATTATCAACGGTGCGAGTTATACCTGGAGAAGCTATGGGAACATGCATAGCATGTTAACCTATGAGGAACACATGGAGTTTTTCAGATCAACAAAGTACTACCATGTAGAAGAAAATGTCGAAAAAGCAAATGGAGATACTGGAAGGTATCTTTTTGTTCATGCAGGCGTTAGGCCGAACGTTCCAGTCGAAAAACAAGACCCGCAAGATTTGGTATGGATACGCGAAGAGTTCATACTTAGACAACACAATCTCGGTTACATAGTAATCTTTGGCCACACACCACTGGAGGATATATTGGTTGAGAAAGACAAAATAGGCATAGATACTGGATGTGTTTACGGTGGGAAACTGACTGCATATTGCATAACAAACGACAAGATAAGGCAGGTGGAATGTACACATGTATGAAATTTACATTAGACCATTAATAGCTGGATTGCTCATGGGACTTGCAAATATCATACCAGGAATCAGTGGTGGAACAATCGCTGTGATTACAGGGATATTTGAGAAACTCGTAGATGCCTTGAATGGCCTGTCGAAACTGAAACTAAAGCGCATAGAATTGATCTTCTTGATAATCTTAGCTGTAGGGGAACTATCCGGGCTAGCAATTGGAAGCAACATCTTGATTTGGGCATTTAAAAACTACCCGTTTTATACCTACAGTTTCTTCTTCGGCCTGATATTGTTTTCTATATATGCCCTAAAAGATGAGATTAAGGGATTTAGAATAGTAGAGTTCTTGGTCGGAGTGTTGTTAGTGGTGATACCATACCTTATATCGAAGCCAAGTTCAATAGGTACGACCGATACATCACATGTAAATTACATCCTTCTCTTTATATCTGGCATTGTGTCAGGTGCTTCGATGATACTTCCTGGTATAAGTGGCTCTTTGATGTTAATGCTTCTTGGCTTTTACGACGGCACAATTCAAGCAGTTGGAAGAATAACGAAACAGCTTGTCCTAAGCGATGTTGTATACCTATTGATACTTGGAGTGGGAACGCTTGTTGGTATTTTTCTTATAACAAAGCTCATAAAAATATGGTTCGCAAGGGCAAGAGAGTCGATAATGAATTTCATATTGGGTCTTGTAGCTGGTTCGCTTTACCCTATAACACCTTCACTCCATGGTAGCGGAAATACTGGGTTCATGCTTGTTTGGTTTGCGATAGGTGCTCTACTCATAATGGTCATAAACCTGCGAGGGACAAGAGCTAAAGCCTAGAATCTATAAATCCTACAATCAGAATATAGGTAAACGTAGGTAAATAGATAAAAGAGTTAAAGGGGGAACGAGCAGTGGGATATAAAGAAGAGCTGAAAAGTATATTAGATGAAGCTGAAGATGAGATAAATCAAGCGCACAATAGTAAAGAACTCAACGACTTGCGAGTTAAATACCTTGGTAAATCTGGTATAGTAACGACATTGATGAAGAGATTAAAGGAACTAGCGCCTGAAGAAAGGCCTAACTTTGGTAAGGTCGTAAACGAATTGCGAGATAGTATAGAAGAGATTTTGGAAGAGCAAAAAGAGAGGATTACCGAAGCAGAAAAGGCAAATGTATATCAAAAACTATGGGTGGACCCAACGATACCTGGCGCAAGACGTTCGGTTGGGCATCTTCACATACTTACCAAAGTTCAAAGGGAGCTTGAAGATATATTCATCTCGATGGGCTTTTCTGTAGTCGAAGGTCCTGAGATAGAAGAGTCTTGGTTCAACTTCGATGCGCTCAACACGCCAGAGTGGCATCCGGCACGTGATTCACACGACTCGTTTTACATCGATGAGAATTTACTTTTGAGAACGCACACATCTCCAGTACAGGTGAGAACGATGTTGTCGCGTAAACCACCACTGGCAATTGTATCACCAGGTAGAGTCTACAGGAGAGATTACGATGCAACGCATCTGCCCATGTTCACGCAGATGGAAGGTCTGTACGTTGACCGAGATGTGACTGTGAAACATCTGAAGTACTTCTTAGAAGAATTTGCTAAAAGGGCGCTTGGAGAAAGTGCAAGGATCAGGTTGAGGCCGAGTTTCTTCCCATTCACAGAACCAAGTTTCGAGGTCGACATATATTTCAATGGCAGATGGTTTGAAGTGCTTGGCTGTGGGATGGTTCATCCGAATGTGTTCAAGAATGTTGGATATGACCCTGAAGAATGGCGAGGACTTGCGTTCGGATTTGGTGTCGAAAGGATAACGATGGTCAAATATGGCGTGAAAGATATAAGAGATCTCGTTAGAAATGACTTGAGGTTTTTGGAAAATTGGTGAAATTCGACGATGAGTTTCTAAGATGATAGATGATTGGAAGAGAAGGATAATATCAGGAGGAAACCATGGCTTCAGGTTTGTTGATTATAGACAAGGAGAAAGGTCCAACTTCTCATGATATAGTTGAGCAGGTTAGAAAGAGTTTGGGAATAAGGCAAGTTGGACATGCTGGCACGTTAGACCCTTTTGCAACAGGGCTCCTGCTGGTTGGTTTTGGAAAGGGTACAAGGCTGCTTGAGTACCTTCAAGGGGAAACCAAGATATACCAAATTAAGATGAAATTGGGATTGATTACCGACACGTTCGATATCACTGGAACAGTGATGGAAGAAAATGAAATAGATGCAGATGAATCAACGATTTTGGAAGCAGTGAAATCTTTTGTTGGAACGTATGCACAAGTACCACCAGCATATTCTGCAAGAAAATACCAAGGAAAGAAATTGTACGAACTTGCAAGAAATGGGAAAATTATTAACCTACCACCAAGGGATGTGAAAATACACGAGATAAGTAATGTGACAGTTGAAATACCATACGTTGAGTTTACAGCCAAAGTTTCTGCTGGCACTTACATCAGGAGCTTGTGTATGGACATTGGCTACAAGCTTGGCTGTGGTGCAACAGCGATAGAACTACGAAGAACACAAGTAGGTAAATTCAAAGTTGAAGATGGTGTAAGGGTCGATAGGTTGAATGAGGTAGAAAGAATAGAGGACTTACAAGCTTTTGTGCCTTTAGAAGGCATGCTTGATTACCCGAAGATATGGGTTGCAGACAAAGATAAGATATATAACGGTATCCAACCAAAAGTATCGGATTTGCAATGGTATGAGAAATTTGAAAAAGATGATATGATACAGATCTTTTATCATGATAAACTCGTTGCGATAGCTATAGCGGAACGTAATTCAGAGTTCATAGATACACTTGTAAGGCAAGGTCGAAATGAGCGCATAGCAACGCTCAAAAAAGTTATAAAAACAGAGGGGGAGTAAAAGATGAAAGTTGGAATTGTTGGACTTTCCCAAGTTGGCAAGACTACAATATTTTCTCTCTTAACAGGTATGAATGTTGATCTATTCTGCCAAGAACATCAAAAGGGTACGGCAAAAGTGCATGATCCGAGAGTGGATATACTTGCGAAAATGTATGAACCGAAAAAAGTCACCTATGCTACACTTGAATTCTATGACACGCCAGCTTTGAAGATAAACGATAAAAAAGAACGTACAGCCGTGTTCAACGCAATTCAGAATGTGGAATCACTTATGATCGTAGTGAGAGCTTTTGAGAATGATGCTGTCTCTTATCCAGAAGTTGAAGAGCCGATAGAACAGTTGAAGGCAACGTTAGATGAGTTTCTATTCAGGGATTTAGATGTCGTTACGGGAAGAATAGAGAAGTTGGAAAATGCCAAGCGAAAGCTCGAATTGAGGGAAGAGATTGAACTGAATTTGCTCAAAAGACTGGAAGAAGCTTTAGGAAATGAACAACTACTTTCAAGAATAGACCTCACAGAAGAAGAAAAGAAGATGGTTGGAGGATTTTCACTTGCTACACTCAAGCCGATAGCAGTTGTAGTTAACGTAGACGAAAAACAGTTCTCAGACAAAAACTACGAGACGAAAGACCAAATTATAGAATTATGCAATGAAAATGGATTCGCTTATGTGGAACTTTGTGGTAAATTAGAAATGGAGCTCAATGCACTTAGCGAGGAAGAAAAGATGGAACTACTCAAAGACCTTGGAACAGAGGAAACAGGTATCCAGAGATTATCGAGGGCGCTGTATAATCAGTTTGGACTCGTATCATTCTTTACAGTTGGAAAGGATGAAGTGAGAGCGTGGACTTTAAGGAAAGGCTCAACAGCTCTGGATGCTGCAGGTACAATTCACAGCGATTTGGCACGCGGATTCATAAGAGCAGAGGTAATCAAGTACAGTGATTTGATAAATCTGGGTTCCGAGAAGGCGGTAAAAGATGCTGGACTGATGCTTCTAGTCGGTAAAGAACATGTCGTGCAAGATGGGGATATAATCAACATAAGGTTCAATGTATAACACAGAAAAATAGAAAACTGTGGAGGTGATTATATGTCAAAAGGGGGTCCTATCTCAAAGATAAACGACAATGTGTACATAATCAGAGACAGGGTAACTGCAGTGGTACCCGTAAGTTCTACCATCTCAAGAAGAATAAGGTCAAGCAATCAACTAGGTGGGAATATGATTAACTTGACCTACGGTAAGGAATGTAAAACAGTAGTTTTCATAAACAGTGGACATAGCATACTACTCGCAGAACCTGCAATGGAAGTAAGAAAGATGGTCTGGGGAGAAGAGTAGTATTGGAAAGACCGGGAGGGGCTAAACCCGTCTACAAAAGGGTTGTATTCCGTATAACCAAGCACAATCGATACAGTATAACAGCACTTGTCGCTGCCATAATTGCTAAACTTGACGTGCAAGTTTATGAAGCAAAGAATATAGACACTATACTGCAGTATCCTGTTGAAGGTACTGCAGTTGCTTATTCTTTTACCACTTTTGACCTAGATGCAGTTATTGGGGAGATCAATATACTGAAAGACAACGGATATACGCTCATAGCAGGAGGTCCACACGTAACGGCTATGCCCCAAGATATGTTAACACTTGGTTTCGATTACGTATTCTTAGGAGATGGTGAAGAAAACATAATCGAATTTCTCAAGGGCACCAAGCCGGAATCTGGGACCTTCGATGGAGTTACCAAGAGAGTAAATCTTGATGATTATCCACCGATATGTGAGGAAAAGAAATTATTCATGCCAATAGAAATCTCGCGCGGTTGCCCATTTAACTGCGGGTACTGTCAGACACCGAGACTTGCTGGAAAGCTTGTGCGCCATAGGTCCATAGATAATATCATTGAATACCAGAAGATTTCCGTTGCACATAGAAAGACAGTTGCAAGGTTCATCACACCGAATGCATTTGGTTATGCAAGCAAGAACGGAATCACACCGAATGTCGAGGCAATAGACGAACTACTCTTCAAAATCAAATCCACAGGCGTCACTGAGATATACTTTGGCACGTTTCCATCAGATGTAAGACCAGAGAGCATAACGGATGAAGTAATAAAGGCCATAAAGAAATATATTGATAACGACTATTTAGTTATCGGTGCACAGAGCGGGAGCAATAGGATACTCAACATGATCCAGCGAGGTCATACGGTAAAAAAAGTGGAGGAAGCACTAGAAATACTTGCAAACAACGGGTTTTATGCAAAAGTTGACTTTATATTTGGATTTCCTTTTGAGACCAGAGAAGATGTAGAAGAGACATTTAAATTCATAGAAAAAATAGTAGAAAAATACAACGCAAAAATCCACGCACACACGTTCATGCCATTACCAGGCACGCCACTCTTCGAATATGGACCAGGTACATTGAAAGAATACCAGAGGAAATTCTTAGGACAACTAGCTTCTAAAGGCATATTGGACGGGTATTGGATAGAGCAAGAGAAACTAGCTAAGAAAGTTCAAAAAATATATGGCTTCTGAATAATAACACTGTCTCAGCACAAACGCAACCTGATAACTCCCAGCATCTTTGTATGATC
>DPIB01000090.1 GCA_003522805.1 Fervidobacterium sp.
TCCTCCCAAAAGAGTCAAGGATATGATATCATTTCAAAGACATGCAAATACGATCTAACCAATCTTTTTCACGGACATTTAATATGATCTAACGCGCAGAGTTGACATTCGTTATTGAAAATGATAAAATAACCAATAATAATATCCAGCAAAAGATTATTAGGACCTATGATTGCAAAGCAAGATTCAAATTAATTAGAAAGGATTGAGAAAATACTTGATGGCTAATACTACTAAGCACGTTGAAAGGAAAAAGAAAACTTTGGAAAATACACTGAATACACTAGATCTCAAGGTTAGAAATTCTAAGAATTTTTGGTGGTGGTGGACGACCGGTGGTTGTCCACCTCTTGTCTGTTTGACTTCTACTAAGTTGCAACGTGCAACTTAGCATAAGGCAAGAGTATATTAAGCAATTAGGTGGGCAATTACCGGGTATGGAAAAATCATACCCGGTTTTTTTATTTGCTATATCTTGGCTCTATCTTGTCAAACATAAACTAAGAACCACTCAAATCCATAAGGGAGGGTGAAGAAGATGAGAAGAGAGTATGTTTACCTGAAAGTGGAAGAGATACCGAAACACTATTACAACGTACTGGCAGATCTGCCATTCCAACTCGACCCGCCACTTGATCCAGAAACAATGGAACCCATCAGCCCGGAGAAACTACTTGCCATATTTCCAGAAAGTTTGATCGAACAGGAAATATCTGCAGAGAGATTCATCCCGATTCCTGAACCCGTGCTGAAAGAATATGCAGTCTACAGACCAACCCCTTTGATAAGAGCAGCGTTTCTTGAAGAGTACTTAGGTACCAAGACAAAGATATACTACAAGTACGAAGGAGGTAACCCGACTGGAAGCCACAAAGTAAATACAGCACTTGCACAGGCGTACTACAACAAAAACTCAGGTGTGAAGACATTGGTAACCGAGACGGGAGCTGGGCAGTGGGGTAGTGCTCTTTCGTATGCTGGAAAAAAGTTTGGGCTTGAGATCAAGGTATTCATGGTAAAAGTAAGCTATGAACAAAAGCCATTTAGAAAACACCTGATGAATCTTTTCGATGGCACGGTGAACCCAAGTCCAAGTAATCTAACTGACTTCGGCAAACAATTCGACGAATCACATCCTGGAACTTTGGGGATAGCCATATCAGAGGCTATAGAAACTGTCCTAAAAAGTCAGAATGCGAAATACTCGCTTGGTAGTGTGCTCAATCATGTTTTGTTACATCAGACCATCATTGGGCTTGAACTGAAAGAACAACTGAAGAAAGTCGGACTAGAACCTGACATGATCGTGGCATGTCATGGAGGGGGATCTAACTTCGGAGGTACCATTCTTCCATTCATACCTGATCTACTTGATGGAAAGAACATAGATCTTGTAGCTGTTGAACCAGAAAGTTGTCCTTCACTAACAAAGGGGGAATACAGATACGATTTCGGAGATACAGCAGGCTTAACACCACTACTGAAGATGTATACCATGGGCAAAGATTTTGTACCTCCTTCCATACATGCTGGTGGCCTAAGATATCACGGAGCATCTCCAATAGTCTCAAGGTTATATCATGAAAAAATGGTAAAAGCTGTCAATATCTCACAAGAAGAAGTATTCAATGCAGGGAGGATATTTGCCCAAGTTGAAGGGATAATACCCGCACCAGAATCAGCACATGCAATAGCATATGTAATGAAAGAAGCTAAGAAAAATGACAAAGATTCGATAGTATTTACCTTATCTGGTCATGGTTATCTTGATCTTTCGGCATATTCGATTAATGGAAAATAGAGATGCTCCACCATCTCATAGTTTTTGCCAAGCTTTTGTTTCTCCACGTGAACTACAAAGTACATAGTTCGCAAGTAAAAAGCTATTTAAATTCAAGAATCGGGCTCCATAGCCCGATTCTTCTTCTTCGTTTGCTCATATCTTCCACACTACATTTAACATCTCTTGATAAAACGCTTTCTCAAAAGGTATAACCAAATTGCCAGTTCTAAGACATAGCATGCTATCCAAACTAATGACTATTTATATTGTGAGAAAGTGCCTCAAAATCTCAAGTATTTGGAGAATAGAGGCATTTTAGAATGGTTTCTAACAATATTTTCAGAATTTGGTAGAATAACGTATTTGGAGAAATATTTGCAAATCTATATCATTGAATCGATGGTATTGAGAAAACGTTTAACCACTTGGAAAAGTGTGGGAGAAGAGCTAATTGATGTGAAGTGGAGGTTTATAAATGGTAAAACTTAGAGATATTGCAGAAGAAACGGGTTACTCTATTTCAACAGTTTCAAAGGCATTATCAGGAAAAGGGAGAATGAGTGAAGAAACGAGGAATACCATATTATCTGTCGCTAAACAGCTGGGTTATACTCCTGACTTCTATGCAAAGAGTATGGCATCGAAGACAAAAATTCTTGTTATAGGATTGATAGTACCGGATATCACAAACCCGTTTTTTGCATATCTTACCCGTGGTGTGGAAAGGGCTTGCGGTGAATCATGCCTGTTGGTGCTTATGGATTCGTTCAGAAGTCTGCACAGGGAGGAACAACTGATACGAACTGCCAGATTTTATGGTGTGAATGGTGTTATCGTTGGTAACTCACGCGTGAATGATGAGCTCATTAATGAGATTTCAAAATACGTTCCAGTAGTCATCTTCGATAAGGAGTGCAAGTGCGAGAATGTCGTTTCGATAGTAATGGACAACTATTATGGTGCGTATCTTGCAACTAAGCACCTTGTTGAAAATGGTTGTAAGAATATTGTCCATTTTGGTGGTACTCAAGAACTTTACGTTTCAATTCAACGTGCCCATGGCTACGAAACGGCAGTCAAGGAAAGTGGGCTTGAATCTCATATAGCAAGGATCGGTTATACATTCGATGATGGTTATAAAGCTGCTAAGAAGTTGCTTTCTGTAGGAAAAACTTTTGATGGTGCATTTTGCATGAATGACCTTGTGGCATTAGGGGTCATGAAGGCTATAAAAGAAGAAGGATTAAAAGTCCCGGAAGACGTCGCAGTTGTTGGGTTTGACGACGACAAGCAGTTATGCGAAGTTACCGTTCCTTCACTCTCATCCGTTAGACAGCCTGTAGAAATGATGGGCGAAACGGCTGGGAAAGCAATTATAGAGCTGATAAACGGCCACTCTAATGCGAAAAAAATCATATTCTCACCATCTTTGATTGTAAGAGATTCAAGCCTCAGAGGGGGGTAAGAATTATGAAAAGGGTCCTTGTTACTTGTGCACATAGTGATGATGCAGTTATAGGTTGCGGTGGAACGATAAAAGAACTCACGGATAAAGGTATTAGAGTGCTTGCTGTCTCAGTGTGTGGTGATAGGATTGATGGTTTTGATATGGCGATGACGATGCTTGGTGCAGATTTCGTTGCCCTCAAAAATTCATATGGAAAGATAGATGACGATGTTGTGGTAAGCGATTTGAGGAAGGTTTTTGAAGATTTCAATCCTGATCTTATCTTTACACATTGGACAAATGAGATACTGTACGACCACGGATTAGTCTCAAAGCACGTAATAAATCTTGCAAGGCAGTATGAACGAGACATATTGCTTTACGAACTACCAGCCACGAGTGTCGATTTCACTTTTGATGTGGCCATAGATATAACTAGGTCATATGCCTTCAAATTAAAGGCGTTGTTTGAAATGAAGAATGCATTTGATGGAGAGGTATTCAAGAATGAAGTCTTGCCGGCAGTCGTATATGCACCGGGTTATAGAGGAATAACAACTGGGTGTAGATATGCGGAAGTGTTCAAATCTTTGGGAATTCGGAAACCGCTCAGTCCATATGGGAGAAAACTGATAGACATCGAAAAACTTGTATGATTTGTGATTGTCGTTGGAAAGGTGGGATGATAATGAAAAAATTCAGAATCGGGATGATCGGTGCAGGAAAGATTGCAGAGGTGCTCCACATTCCGAATGTATTGAATTCTGATCTTGCCGAATTAGTTGCTATCTCAGATCCAAATGCCGATAGATTACAGTACATAACCAAGAAATTCTCACTGACAAATGTCAAAGTTTTTAGAGATTACAAAGACATAGTAAATGGTGATCTTGTCGATGCCGTTATAGTTGCTGTTCCGAATCACCTTCATGCTTCTGTTTCTATAGATGCACTCGAACATGGCAAACATGTCTTGGTTGAAAAGCCGATGGCTACGAATAGTATTGAAGCAAATAGAATGGTGGAAAGTGCGAGGAAGAGTGGAAAGGTTCTGATGGTCAATCTTTCTCAAAGATTCTTCCCCCACAATCAAAAGGCAAGAGAGATAATTCAAAGCGGAATGATAGGTGAAATAAGGCTTGTAAAGGCTGTGTTTGGCCATTCTGGGCCGGAAAATTGGACGCAGAATGTTGGCTGGTTCTTCGATAAGGATAAGGCTGCATTCGGTGCATTAGGCGATCTTGGAGTACATAAGATAGACTTGATAAGATATATTACAGGGTTAGAAATTGAAGAATGTGTTGCTCTCACTGCGACTTTGGAAAAGAATGCAAACGTGGAAGATATTGCCAATGGAGTGATGAGGCTTTCCAACGGAGCACTTGCAACGTTGGATGCAAATTGGATAACAAAGGGATTGGAAGAGAACTATGTTGCCATCTATGGGGAAAATGGAACGTTAAAGGTGGGACAGACAGACCCCACAAAGATCGACCTATACATGGTAAAACCCATTGCATACCATGGCGAGATAGTCCTCAAACCATTGTTTACAAACGAAGACCCTTATTGGAAATTACCAGTGGCTGATCATTTCATAAAGGTCTGCTTAGGATTGGAAAAACCCATAATTAGACCAGAAGACGGTTCGATTTCAATCAGGATAATAGAGAAGTTCATAGAATCAAATAGACTGCAGAAGGTTGTGAAGATCAATGACTGAAATGCCCGTATTGCATGCGAGAAATGTATCGATGAAATTTGGTGAGGCATTGGTCCTCGATAATGTGGATGTTGAGTTCTATGCTGGAAGAGTCTACGGAGTAGTGGGCGAGAATGGTGCTGGAAAGTCTACCTTAATGAGAATACTTTCCGGCTTTCTGCAGCCAATTTCTGGACAGATTCATTTTGAAGGTAAGCAAACAGTCTTAAATCCGCAGAGAGCCAAACATCTTGGGATAGTGTTGGTTCCACAAGAGTTGAATCTTGTTGAACCGCTCAGAGTCTACGAAAATATATTCCTTGGGGATGAACCTGTAAAGCACATTCTGATAGATAGAAAAGCTATGATAGACAGATCATCGGAAATAATCAAGAGTCTCGATGTGCAGATCGACCCAGCCGAACCCGTCGAGAAGTTATCCACTGGGAAAAAGCAGATGGTGGAGATAATGAAGGCGCTTTCAAGAAATGTCAAAATACTGATCATGGATGAGCCAACAGCATCACTAAGTGAAGATGAAACGAACAAGTTATTCGAGACAGTCCGGAAACTTAGAGATTCTGGTATAGCAGTGATATTTGTATCACATAGGTTGAAAGAGATCATTCAGATAGCTGATGAATTGGTTGTTCTCAGAGATGGGAAGAAGGTATACCAAGGAGACCTGTCCAACTTTTCAGAAGCACAAATCGCAGAAATGATGGTAGGAAGAAAAATGTCTGAAATATACCCAGAAAAACCTACAATAGAGGAAAAGACGGTATTTGAAGTTCAGAATTTGAGTTCAACAGATGGAAAGATAAAGGATGTCTCATTTGCTCTTAAAAATGGTGAAATTCTTGGTTTCTACGGTTTGGTTGGTGCTGGCAGAACCGAGCTAATGCAAACGATAATAGGAATCAGGAAGCTGTCATCTGGCGAGATATTCGTTGATGGGAAACCAACAGTAATCAAGTCTGTAAAAGAGGCAATGAAGAACGGAATTGTGTATCTACCAGAAGAAAGAAAACTTGCAGGGCTTGTTTTGAATTTCGAAGTTTTCAAGAATACTACGTTGATGGCACTGGATAAAATCTCGAAAATATTTACAAAACCCAAAGTAGAGGTGGAAAGATTCGAATATTATAGGAAAAGTTTCGACATAAGAGTTCGAAGCCCTTACCAAATAACGCGTACATTGAGTGGTGGAAACCAGCAAAAATTGGTTTTATCAAAACTTGTTGAGACTGGCGCAAAGATATTCATGTTGGACGAACCAACTAGGGGAGTTGATATAAATTCTCGGTACCAGATATATAAAATCATTTCTGAATTGGCATCAAAAAAACTCGCAAGTTTCATAGTAATTTCGTCTGACTTGCCAGAAATTATAGGACTATGCAATAGGGTAATCGTTATGAGAGATGGAGAAGTTGTTGGTGAAGCAACAGGTGATGGAATAAACGAGGCAAATCTAATCTACTTGGCTCTTGGGTTTTCAGTATCCCAAGATGATGAAACTAGGGAGTGATAAACTATGCATTTGAGGGATATTCTTTCAAAATATGGTATTCTCTTTGCGTTGATAGTCCTCGTTTTGATAGCTGGTATACTCAGTCCTGCTTTTCTCAAGGTAGAGAACATAACAAACATCTTCTGGCAGACATCTTACATTGGAATCATAGCAGTTGGCATGACGTTCATCATGATTGGTGGAGGAATAGACCTTTCTGTTGGTTCGTTTGCAGCACTTATGGGGGCCCTTGCGATTCAGACAGTGAATGCGCTTGGTGATACAACAAGCTCTGTGATATTGAGCATCCTAATTACAATAGCAGTTGGTGCACTACTTGGTGCAGGCAGTGGACTGCTTGTCACAAAGGGTAGAATACCGCCATTTGTTGTTACCTTAGGTGCAATGGCAATATACAGATCACTGGTATTGAATTTCGCAAACGGTGGTGTGTACATGAGTAGATCCTCAAAGTATTCGAGTATTGGCATGATGAGGGTGTTGGGGTTACCTGTTCCAATGATAGTGTTTTTAATATATGTTGTTGTGGCTTCAATAATACTTGAACGCACGAAATTTGGCAGGTATGTTTATGCTATTGGGGCAAATGAAACCGCAGCTCTTTACTCAGCAATTAACGTGGATAGGATAAGGACGGCAACGTATGTAATAGGCGGCATATCTGTTTCGATTTCAGCAGTATTGCTTTCTTCTATGATGAGTTCTGTAAGCTCATCTTCAACGGGTAACGGATTTGAGCTTGATGCTATAGCGGCAGCAGTCATCGGTGGCACGAGTCTGAGTGGCGGAAGAGGTACGATCTTAGGTACATTTTTGGGAGCACTTGTGTTAGGCGTAATAAACAACATGCTCGTTATGTTGAACGTTGCTGTATACCTGCAAGGACTAGTGAAAGGCTTAATAATCATCTCGGCGGTCTTTATACAAAACTTGAGAACCAACGATTGAACTCAACAAGAATGCCCTTTTCAGAGGGCATTACCGAAAAAGGAGGGAGAGGTTTATGAAAAAGGTGCTTGTTTTCGTGTTAGTACTTCTGTCTCTCGTAACATTTGCTGCAGCAAAATACAGAATTGGGGTCGCAATACCTGCTGCAGATCATGGCTGGACGGGTGGTATGGTTTGGTGGGCACAGTACGCTATAAAACAATATGCTAAGGACTCGACACTAGAATTTACATTAGTCACTGCCCGCGAACCAAGTGAGCAAGTAGCTCAAGTACAGACTTTACTTGCAAAGGGCATAGATGCACTTGTCATCAACCCGTACGAATCTGCACCTCTTACACCAATTTGCGTCGAAGCATTTAGAAAGGGAGTGTACACTGTCATAGTTGACAGAGGTATCGAATCCGAAGAGTACAACACTTACATCGCAGGAGATAACTACATGTACGGTTATCTAGCAGGCAAGTATATCGCTGATAAGCTGAAGGGAAAGGGTAATGTTGTCATAATCGAAGGTATTCCATGTTCAATCAACACTGAAAGAGTTGAGGCATTCAAAGATGCTTTGAAACCTTATCCTAACATCAAGATATTGGCACAACAACCTGGAAACTGGAGCAGAGAGACTGCATTCCAAGTGATGCAAACACTTCTAACGAAATTTCCACAGATAGATGCAGTTTGGACTGGCGACGATGATATGCTCCAAGGTGTTATACTTGCACTCCAGCAAGCAAAGAGAGATAAGAACATTGTACTAGTTGGAGGAGCAGGGCAAAAGGAAATTTTGAAGATGATCATGGATGGTAACCCACTTGTTCAAATTGATTTCACATATCCACCAAACATGATCGCTACAGCAATAAACCTTGCCGTAATGCAGTTAAAGGGACAGAATTTAAATGGGTTCTATCAAAAAGGAATGCCAAGAAAAATCATCCTCTCCACAGAAACGATTACCAAGGAAAACGCAAAGGACTACTACTTCCCGGATTCAGTATTCTGATTTTCATCACTCCAAGTTCCACCCAAGGGGGGCACGTACGTGTCCCCTTTAAAAATTGTAGAGCGGAGGTGAAAGAATGAAGATCGGTTTCTTGACCGTACCACTGAACGGCCTAGATATTTTAGAAATCATCCAGTGGGCAGCTGAAAGCGGGTTTGAAGCGATCGAAGTCGCTGTTTGGCCGGTGGAAAACGAAAGAGATTTCTCGGCAACGACTGTTAATGTTGATGAAATAAGGGGTAGTGATATTGAAGAAATACGTGAGACGCTAACGAAGTACGGTATTTTGATTTCATCACTTGCATATTATGATAATAATCTGGATGCAAATCTGGAAAAACGAAAGAAGATAAATGATCACCTCATAAAAGTCATAGACTTGGCACACAACTTAGGTGTTGAACTCGTTGGTACATTCATTGGAAGGGATATTACAAAGACAGTCGAAGAGAACATTTTTGAGTTTGAGAGAGTTTTCAAACCGATCATTGCTTATGCGGAAAGTCGTAATGTCAAATTGATGATAGAGAATTGTCCCATGATAGGATGGCAAAAGGAAGAAACGATTGGCAACATCTTCTATTCACCTGAACTATGGCGTGAGATACTCAGAATTACACCAGATTCATTTGGCATAAACTTGGATCCATCGCATCTATATTGGCTAGGAATAGACATTTTCGATACAATTAGAGAATTTTCTCCAAGGATATTCCATGCACATGCAAAAGATGTTGAAATAGACGAACGAAATCTATACGAGCAGGGTATATTAGGACATTTCGGAACAAACGGCCACGGAAAAAGTTGGTGGACGTATAGGTTGCCCGGGTTCGGTTTGATAGATTGGCAACAGTTCATCCGCGAACTACAAAAGGTTGGATATGATTATGTGCTGAGTATAGAACATGAAGACCCAGTATGGTCAGGTAGCTTGGATAAATCAAAGAAAGGGCTTATACTAGGCTTGAGAAACCTACAGAGCGCATTATGAGGAGCAAAGAGAATCAAGAGTCCTTAATCGTTCGTGCTTCATCATTAATCGGCGAG
>DPIB01000233.1 GCA_003522805.1 Fervidobacterium sp.
TCCTTGGAACGATTTTCATGAGCATTGTACTGAAAAGGTACGTGAGGTATATAATATGATTGTAACTAAGCAAAATATGTAAGGAAAATCGATGCTTAGTAGGAGGTGCAAAGTATGAATGATGATATCAAGAAGTATGTAGAAAGAGTAAAGAGAGCAACGGAGTATCTAAAAAACAAAATTAAGGAAATTCCAGAAATTTGTATAGTGCTTGGCTCAGGTCTGCAAGTCATTGCAGATAGTGCCGAAAATGTACAGAAAATATCGTACAAAGATATCCCAGAATTCCCTATTTCAACAGCGCCAGGTCACAAAGGAGAACTAATATTCGGTAAGTTGAATGGTAAAAATGTTGCATTGATGAATGGAAGGTTCCACTATTACGAAGGCTATCATATGAGGGATGTTACCTTTGGAATTAGAGTAATGCAAGAACTTGGTGTTAAGTACATATTCCTTACAAATGCAGCTGGCGGGTTGAATCCAGATTATGAAGTCGGAAGACCGATGATAATAAAAGATCATATAAACATGATGGGAGATAACCCACTCATTGGGCCAAACATTGATGAGTGGGGGCCGAGATTTCCTGATATGTCCAATGCATATGATAAAGACTTGAGAGAACTCGCAAAGAATGTTGCTGCGGAATTAGGTATACCCGTCTATGAAGGGGTATATATTGCTGTTGCAGGTCCGAACTTTGAAACCCCATCTGAATTGAGAATGCTAAGATGGATGGGTGCAGACGCAGTTGGAATGTCTACAGTTCCAGAAGTCATAGCCGCTGCGCATCGCGGAACAAAAGTACTTGCCATATCTGCGATTACAGACAGAGCTGTGCCTGATGATCTCCAACCACTTACTGGAGAAGAAGTCTTGGAAGTCGCAAATAGAACAGGACAACTGATATCAAAGATATTATCCGAAATAGTAAAAAGACTGTAGCTTTTCGGAACATATCATCTTTTTGGTGTAAGGAGGATGCATATGTCGATAAAGAATAGGCTTATTTTATTGTCAATATTATTGGTAACGGTTCCATTAACTTTATCTCTGATCTTCACAGTTGTAAATCTTTCTAGGGAGAGTACGAGAATTGAAGAAGAAGTAAACAATCAGATTGGAGATCCGAAAGTCATTTTCAAAGACTTCTTTGACACCTTTTCAGCAGAACTGGATAAGCATATAAACGACTACAATGAAAAGCTTAAAGCTTCTGTTGAGGGACAAAAAGCAACTGTTGAGAAGGCTTTTGAAGAGGTTTATCTTTCAACTCTGGAAAAGGAAATTCAATCTGTAGGAAATATAACAGATAATTTTATAAAAGATAGGATCAGCACTATCGAGAATATCGTTAAAATCGCTGCCACAACGAAGGACGTGATGAATGCTTCTAACCTCAAGAGCCTTGATGTAACTACTAAAAGAGCTCTGCTAAACAACTTTGTTGAAAGAGGGTTATTTGATTATATCGCGCTTTGGACCATAGATAATCAGGAACCAAAGTTGAAACTAAGGCCTTACATGTCTATCAACTCGGGTTTTTTGGTAGAGTATGCTTACTCTATGGCGCCGGGTGTTTCGGCAGTACTCTACAAGGAACCTGAGTTTATTGAACCGTTGTATGAAAGAATAGAAAGAATCCTTGCCTCACCATCAGTTTATGCCGAAACATTTCCACATGTTGGAGAATCAGAGTTGTATCTTATAGCTGTGCAACCTGTCATGCATCCTCAACTTGGTAACACTGTAACTGGGTTCATTATTGCGGCAGCAAGATTGGGTAATGACTTTCTTGACGAAATAAAAAGACTAACAAATGCTGATTTGACGATCTATATCGGTGGAAAGGCATATGCTACAACAAGGACAGATGAGAATGGTGAAAGGAGAGTTCAGGTAGATGAGCCTCTGGAAGAAAAGTATACCTTTAGTGTAGGAAATGAAGAGTACATGGCAATCAAGGAGATATTCACTATAGCTGGCAACAATTTAGGAAGTCTTGAAATAGCTTTGAAGCGTGAAAGCATCGAGTCACAATTTGTAATCCCGGAACCGGAGAAATTTGCATTGCCTGAAATAGCATTACCAAAAATTGATGTAAACGTAGATCTGAATTTAGGAAGAGTAGTAATCTTGAATGTTATCATTGGTCTAGTAATATTAGGCATTGCACTTGCAATTTCTGTGCCACTGATCAACTCAGTTTCAAGGGAGATTGTAAATTCAGCTGGTTTGATCGAAAAGTTTTCGAATGGAGAGCTTATAACTGTAGACGTTAAGGCTACAGGCGAGTTTGAAAGTGTTATCAGGTCTTTGAAAAGGCTTTCCGAGAACTTGAGGAATTATGCCAGTGACATGAAGGCAAGCTCAACATCATTAAATGATGAGGTTGATCGGATCATAAGAACAAACGATATGCTTAGAAATTCTGTCGATAATTTCACAAATTTCGTTAATAACTACATTACAAGTGTGGACGAAATCAAGGTAAAGATAGAAGCTTTAGAAGCAACTCTGAATGATTCGGTTTCAAGTAACGATAGATTAGCAAATCAGTTGTCAAAACTATTGGATGATATCGAACTTACTCAGGGTGAAATTTTGAAAAATGTTGTGTTAATAGAGGAAATGAATGAATCTGTTAATTCAAATATAGAAGTGTTTGAAAAGTTCAGTATCACTGTGAAAAGGACAATTGATAAATTCTCGAAGATAAGAGACGCTATTACAAATATTCAAAATGTAGCTTCACAAACCAACTGCCTTGCACTCAACGCTGCTATTGAAGCGGCAAGAGCAGGGGAAGCAGGTCGAGGATTTGCAGTAGTTGCGGATGAAGTGATGAAGCTTTTTGTGCAGATTAACGAACTTTCCAAGAACTTGGTGAAAGATGTCGATACCTACACAGGCGATCTAAAGGAACTTGATGACTTATATGAAAAGTCTGGAGAGAAATTCCAAAAACTTCAAACAGCTAACGATGAATTTTCTTCTAATTATTACTCGGTTATAGAAAAGGTACAAGGCATAGGAACTGTGAGTGCGCAAGTTAATGAGCAGATTCAGGACAATATCAGAGCTTTTTCTGAGATCGAAAAACTGATGAGCGAGGTTTCGAATTCTGTAGAAGTTTCCTCCCGAAAACTTAGTGAGTTCCACGAAGAGTTTACCAATATAATAAGGTTATTTGACGAGCTTTCCTCGAGTTCGGAAAAGCTGAAGGATATGGCTGTTAGAATGCAGGAAATAGCTTTGTGGTTCAAGTAATCGACGCCTTAATTCCCACGGATTTCTGAGCAAAGTAAGGACAAAAGAGAGAATGATGGTCCCTAAGTTTGGGTCAAATTCCTATTCGAAGGGACCATCTTTTTTTAGACCACAACTTATGATATAATTTAGAATTGTAAAGGGAGTTAAATAATCACATTGGTTGTAAAACTAGGAGATTTCAACAAGATCTTCTGTGTAGGTAATGATAAAAAGTTAAAACTTAGAGGTGAGAGTTTTGAACGATAGAGATACCATAGCAGCTATTTCCACACCTTACGGAACAGGTGCAATAGCTATTGTTAGGATTAGTGGACCTGAATCATTAAACGTTGTTTCAAAGAGCATTAGGAAAGGTATAAAGGCTGAGAGAAAACTCCATCGTCGCGATTTTCTCGATAATGATGGAGAGTTAATTGATGAGGTATTGGTGTCTTATTTCAAGGCACCAAGGAGTTATACAGGTGAAGATATGGTTGAAATATATTGTCATGGTGGAGTATTAGTCACAAATAAAACACTGGACACACTGCTTTCAAATGGAGCGCGCTTGGCTGTTAATGGAGAGTTTACAAGAAGGGCTTTTCTAAATGGAAAGATGGACCTGTTGAAAGCTGAGGCAATACTTCATGTTATAGAAGCAAAGAGTGAGAGCGCCCTTAAGTTGGCTTTGGGAAATTTGAAAGGCAAGCTTTCTGATGAAATGGAGTTGTTGAGAAGCAAACTCATAGATGTTCTCTCCAGAATTGAAGTATCAATCGACTACAGTGATGATGTAATAATCTCTGATAAGGAAATACTTGACGGTCTAACGGAAATCAATAGATTTCTGTCGAATAAGATCAAGCATGCCGACCGTGGTTTGCATATTTCTACAGGAGTTACTATGACAATTGTTGGAAAACCAAATGTTGGGAAAAGCACCCTTTTAAATAAGTTACTTGCTGAAGATAGGGCTATCGTAACTGAGATCCCAGGCACTACGAGGGATATAATAAGGGGTGAGGTTAAGATACAAGGCACGCATTTTATCATATCAGATACAGCTGGTATCAGGAGAACTGAGGACAAAATAGAAAAGATAGGCATAGAGAAAGCTTTGAAAGAAGCGAAGAAGTCAGACATCATACTCTTTGTACTGGATGCTACAACAGGCTTTACAGACGAAGATGAGTATATACTTAGTGTAATCAAATCTAGCAACTTCATACCTGTGTGGAATAAGAGGGACGTTGGAATAAATTTCTTAGAAATAGGTGAGGATGTCCACATAAGTGCTTCAACAGGTTGGGGCTTAAGAGGATTAGAAGAGGTCATCATAAAAAAGGTTGGTCCTCTTATCAGCGATGGTGAACTGGCACACATCATCAGTGAGAGACAACTGGAGTACTTAAAAAGAATACATTTATACATTAAAAACTCCATAGACGTATTAAGTCAAGGATATCCTGTAGACATCGTTTCAGTTGACATAAGACAAGCTTTAAGCGAACTTGACGAATTATCTGGAAAGAATTTTACAGAAGATTTGCTTGACAATATATTCTCCAATTTCTGCGTCGGTAAGTAGGAAACAAAAAAGCGGGCCACTTTTTTGACCCGCATAAAGCCGTGGGGGGTGTATCTCAAGGGGGATAGGGGGTTCTCTAAAAAAGATTGTATCATTATTTATGTTAAATTATCAGTGCTCTTCACCGTACTATTTCCATACAATTCTGTTACGTAGTCTTTTCCATAGAAGTAGTACCTTTATTCATGTCCAATATTTTAGACTAGGTATAGTTGAGAATCGTTCAAGTATTTTGAAAATTAGTTTGGTTTTTTAGAGGTGATTTTGTGAACACCGATATTATAGTAGCTCTATTAGTTGTTGCTATAGTTTTTTTGATGATTATTCCTATACCGAATTTTTTATTGGACTTCTTTCAGCTTCTGAACGTATCTTTGTCGTTAGTCATATTGTTCTCCACCATGTACATTGCTAATGCACTTGAACTCGCTTCATTTCCTACCATTTTGTTGATCATAACCATATTTCGACTTGCTTTGAATGTCGCCTCTACTAGGGCGATACTTTTGCAGGGACCAAAGTTTGGTGGAAAGGTTATTCAGGCTTTTGGAAACTTCGTTGTTGGCGGAAATTATGTTGTAGGTATTGTTGTTTTCTTGATATTAGTGATTATCCAATTCATAGTTATTACGAGAGGTTCAGAACGTATTGCAGAAGTTGCCGCACGTTTCACATTAGATGCCATGCCAGGTAAACAGATGAGTGTTGATGCAGATCTAAATGCAGGTTTAATCACAGAAGATGAGGCGAGACACAGAAGAGAGCAAATAAGAAGAGAGGCCGACTTTTATGGTGCAATGGACGGTGCCTCAAAGTTTGTCCGTGGTGATGCAATCGCAAGTATAATTATTACACTAGTGAATAGCATCGGTGGTATAATTATCGGTGTTTTAATGCACCAAATGGGTTTTGCGGATGCTGCAAAAACTTTCTTGTTGTATACTGTTGGTGATGGATTGGTTAGTCAAATCCCAGCTTTGATGGTATCTACTGCTACAGGTATACTGGTATCGCGAAGTGCAACAGAAGATAATCTTGGTGCAGAACTGATCAAAGAACTGAGCAGTGAGAAAAGGGTTATCATATTAACTGGTAGCGTGGTTATATTCCTCGGTTTGTTTACACCTCTGCCAACTTTGACTAGCTTACTGATAGGTGGACTTTTTATCATTGCGGGGGTCATGATAAGGAAAGAAAAAGTGGCGCAACCTGAAGCTGGTCCAGCTGCTGGAGTAGGAGGAGTTATACCTACTGCACCGTCAGGTCCCATCTTGTCAACACCTGAAGAAGTTGCTGAAGTTATACAATCCGATACTGTTGAGATAAATATCGGATACGGACTTCTCCCTTTAGCAGATCTTTCACAAGGCGGTGATATACTAGAGAGGCTCACGATGATAAGGCGACAACTTGCCCAAGAGTTAGGCTTGGTATTGTCACCAATAAGAGTTAGAGATAGTGTGATACTTAAACCGAATGAATATGCTATATTTATAAGAGGTGCCGAGGTTTCAAGATATGAGCTTATACCAAATAGATTGTTGGCAATAAACCCAGGATTTGTCACCGAAAAAATCGCTGGTATAGAAGTAAAAGAACCTGCTTTTGGATTGGAAGCCTTTTGGATAGACGAAAGCAAGAAGAATGAGGCTGTTCAAAAAGGATATACCATAGTTGACCCACCAACTGTTTTTGCAACACATGTGACAGAAGTCCTGAGGAAATACGCTCCAGAATTGTTAGGAAACAAAGAATATCAGCTATTGGTAGATGGTTTGAGAAGTAAGTTCGATAGGTTGGTTGATGATGTATTCAGTTCTGCCAAGCCAACAGTCGTTAAGAAAGTCCTTCAGGAGTTGCTTAATGAAGGGATTTCAATCAGGAATTTGTCATTCATTTTCGAGTTAATTTTAGACAATGTCGAAAAAGCAAGAGATATAGAGAGCTTAACAGAATATGTGAGAAGAGGATTGAAACGTCAAATCGCAACAAAGTTGTTAGCAGCCGACAAGCAAATTCATGCAATAGCACTTGATAGCGACCTGGAGAGGATACTTACAGAATCTATTACGGAAGGCGAACAGGGGAGATTTCTTAATGTGAATCCACAGATAATGCGTGAAATAATCGAAAAAATTTCTCAAGAACTCGAGAAACTCATGAGAAAAGGCTATCCACCTGTTCTAATTGTGTCTAGTAGCATCAGACCATATTTGGCAAAAATGGTACTGAGGTTCATACCAGGTGTATCTGTCATTTCATTTGAAGAGGTGCCAGAAGATATCAGTTTGTCAATTGAAGGTGTGGTGAGGATATGATAGTAAAGAAGTATGTAGTCAACGATATAAAGGAAGCATTTGAGAAGATAAGAGTCGAGCTTGGAAAAGATGCAGTCATTCTCAGCACACGAAAGGTTAAAAAAGGTGGCTTCCTAGGCATAGGTGCCAAGACATACATCGAGGTCACTGCTGCAGTAGAAGATAAGAAAGTACAACAATCAGATGAGAAGGGGCAAATATATAAACTGCAAGAGATACTCTCAAAGAATAGACAAGATACACAGTCTACCGATGATTTAAACGAACTAAAGAAAATGATGGTAGAATTGAAGTCCATGATATCCGTACAAAAGTCAAATGAACCACAATGGACGCAAGATTTCAGAAGGGCGTTGCAAAGACAAGATATTGACGAAAGTATAGAAGATAAACTTGTCGAATATGCAAGAATGAAATATCAAGAACTAGATTTTTCAAATGATAACACAAGGCTAATTCTCTCTGAAATGTTTCTACCATTCATCAATACATCAGTTCCAGAATTAAAGGGAAGAGTACTGTTCGCTGGTCCTACGGGAGTAGGTAAGACAACAACAATTGCCAAGATAGCCGCAAGATTGAAACTAACTGAACACAAAAGAATTGCAATAATAACTCTTGATACCTACAGGATTGCTGCTGTAGACCAACTTAAAACTTATGCTATGCTTTTAGATGTCCCCATAAGGGTTGCTTACACACCAAAAGAGGCAAAGCTGGAAGTTGAGGCACTAACTGATTATGATGTGGTTTTGATTGACACCGCTGGGCGGAGCCAGAAAAACGAAATGCATATGACCGAGGTCAAGGCAATGTCTGAGGTAGTAAATCCTGATTATCTGTTTTTGGTTGTTGGAATGCAGTACAGAAAAGAAGATGTGAAAGAGATCATGCAGAAATTCTCAATCCTTAGTCCAACCCATGTTGTACTGTCTAAAATGGATGAAACCTCGGCACTTGGTCACTTTCTAAATGTACCTTTCTTCTTGAATGTGCCTATTGCTTTTATCACCAATGGTCAAAGAGTGCCTGATGATATAATAGAGGCAAACAATCGTGAACTCGCTGTTTTGATCTCACGAGAGGTGTTGAAATATGCAAGACCAAGCCAGTAAGTTGAAAAGTAGCCAAGTAGTTGCAGTTATAAGTGGAAAAGGGGGAGTAGGTAAAACTCTTATAGCGACAAATATAGCTGCCACATTCGTAGAAAATGGCAAGAAAGCGCTAGTACTCGACGCAGATGTTGGTTTTACAAATGCAGATATACTTCTTGGTGCATTTCCGAAGTTTAGTATCAAGGATTTTGTTAATCGTACATGTTCGGTCGATGATCTTGTAACTCGTACTGTTTATGGTGTTGACTTAGTATCTCTTGGTGGAGATGTTATCGATATTCTAACGGTTAGTGAAGCAGTTCTAAAGGATTTTGCAACCCATTTTCTCAAGTTGCTCGACAATTACGATGTTGTCGTAATGGATATGCCACCTGGTTTTTCGGAAAGCTACATGCCATTTTTGGCACTCGCCGATGATTTCATAGTAATGAGCACCATTGAACCAACTTCGATTGTAAATACGTATACAATTGTTAAATTGTTGAGCATAAAAGGGATCAGTGGCGAGAGTATCCACTTGGTCGCAAATATGGTTCAGGACGTAAAAGAAGCAGGAAAACTCATGAACAGATTTTCTGAAGTTGTTGAGAAATTTGTGAATAACAAAGTGAACTCAATAACCATCGTAAAAGAGCATCCATTAGTAGAGAAAAGTATCCGTAACAGAGAGCTGTTCGTGAGGAAACACAGGAACATCCAGCCCTCGTTTTCTATAACACGGTTGGTTTCAATTTTGCTTAAGACTTCCAATAACACAAAAGATAAAAATGAGCAACAAAAGGTTCTGGAAAGATTCTTAAATTTCTTTAGAGGTGCAGCTAGATGACTCTTGAAGAATACGTAAACGTTAATCTGAAAAATATCGTGATAAGAGGATTTGGAAGAGAATCAGCAGAGTATACTTTGAAACTTAGAGAAATAAGGGGGCGACAGTTTAGGGTTGCCTTTATTGTTCTTGTAGAAGCTCCTGAAATATTGCGAATAGATATACCTATCGAAGGTTTTGTCTTGACACTAATAGGAAAACTAATGGAAAAACAAGAAGAGGATTTTCTTTACTCAGTTTTTGATAAAGCAGGCATTCTGCAGAGAAGGACTAAGCCTAGGTACGCATCGTTTGAAAAATGTAGCATCTCGGGGTTTGAATCCTTGATCATCGATGTATCAGAGAACGGGTTTCAAGGTATATCTGAGTATAAGCCAAGTTTGAAGGAAACAATAGAAATTGCTCTATCAAATAGCTTGGAAACAGGTACTGTTATGTGGATGGTTGAGGAAGAAGAATGTTATAGATTTGGCGTCTATATACAAACCCCTTCGGACAACTGGGAGAGTATCTATGAGAAATACCGTAGTATAGGGGAGAAGTTGTAATGGCATACGTAGAGATCGTTGATTCCGGGAAGACGCTAAAAATAGGTCTACCTGCAGTTATCAATATCATTTTTGATAAGGAATTGGAGGGAATATACAAAAGCAATGTTGTGGATATAGATTTTGGAAATAAGATAATGTTCTTGTCGATACCATCTATAAAAGGGAGATTCATACCTATACCTAAAGGTGTTAGGATGACGGTCAGCCTTTTCGATAGATCTTCCATATATGAGTTTGATACAATATCGCTTGGTATTACAAAGATCGACAATATATATGTAATTCCAGTCCCTTTTCCTGAGTCGGTTCGGAAAACGGAGCGTAGAAGATTTGTTCGGATCGAAGTGTTTTTAGAAGGAAGGCTTTACTTATCTCCCGAGCAAGATGCGGAGTCTTTTCCTTTTACAACGAAGAACATAAGTGCTGGTGGAATAATGCTCATAACAAGAAAATACCTGAACGTGGAAGACATAATCTACATTGATTTAACGTTAAGCAGTGATTTGTCTTTCAACAGGCAAAAGTCGAAGATTGCGAGAAGAGATGAGCATACGGAAGAGGGGTTCATATATGGTGTACAATTTCTTGATCTTTCGGTAGCTTTGGAGACGAAGTTGGTTAGATTCATATTTCAGAGGGAACTGAAAATGAAAAACATGAAAAAGTAGGTAACTCATCGAATTATCAACAAAAGAGAGGAGGTTAATGAATGTTAGAAAAACTTGGTGAAACACAACTCGATGCGATAAAAGAAGTTGGTAATATAGGTACTGGAAATGCTGCAACTGCGTTATCTATGATGTTAGATAAGAAAGTTGATATATCTGTTCCACAAGTAAAGGTGATACCAATATCAAAGATACCATTTCTCTTTGATGAACCAGAAGAAGTAGTCTGTGCGGTAAAGATGGGTTTAAGAGAAGAAATG
>DPIB01000192.1 GCA_003522805.1 Fervidobacterium sp.
TTGATGGAGGTTTTAATGTGGTTGTATCATTCCCCACATACAGAAATGGGATTCTTCTTGCAGGAAAATGATAAAATATAATTGATTTTGCATGGTAAAAACTTGTGGAAACGTGCAAAACAGTGGGAGGGCAAAAGCCCGCGAAAACCACAAAGGAGGTAAACTATTATGGCTAAGAAAGTAGTTGCACAAGTAAGGCTTGTGCTAGAAGCAGCTAAAGCAACACCAGCTCCCCCCGTAGGGCCGGCACTTGGTCAAAGAGGAGTCAATCTGATGGAGTTTTGTAAGAAGTTTAACGCAGTCACAGCTGACAGGGCTGGACTTCTTATTCCAGTTGTCGTCACAGTTTATGACGACAGGTCATTTACATTTATCACAAAAACTCCTCCTGCAAGCTTCTTATTGAAGAGAGCAGCAAAGATCAACTCTGGTTCCAGTGAGCCGAAGAAAAAGGTTGCTGGCAGAGTGACACGGCAGCAGATCAAAGAAATAGCAGAACAAAAAATGGTAGACCTGAGCGCTAACGACCTTGAATCTGCGATGAAGATTATCGAAGGAACTGCGCACAGTATGGGTCTAGAAGTAGTAGACTGAAGTGGAAGGAGGAGGCTAGAAGATGCCTAAACACTCCAAAAGATACAACGAACTGAAGAAACTAATAGATTCAGAAAAGACGTATACGCTTGATGAAGCAGTTGAATTGGTTAAAAAGGTTGCAACTGCTAAATTCGATGAAACGATCGAAGTTCATATAAAAACAAACATCGACTACAGAAAGAGCGAACAGAACATTAGAAGCACGATCTCCCTCCCAAATGGGACGGGTAAGACAGTTAGAGTCTTGGTCTTTGCGAAAGGCGATAAGGCAGAGGAAGCTAAGAATGCAGGGGCGGATTACGTTGGTGCAGAAGAACTTGCTGACAAGATTGCGAGCGAAGGATTCTTCGATTTTGACGTAGCAATTGCAACGCCTGATATGATGAAGGTTATTGGTAAACTTGGTAAAGTTTTGGGTCCTAGAGGTCTCATGCCAAACCCGAAGTCTGGAACAGTTACGGAAGACGTTGCGTCTGCTGTTTCCGAGTTCAAAAAGGGTAAAGTTGAGGTCAGGACAGATAAGACAGGAAATCTCCATTTCCCAGTTGGAAAAGCTTCGTTTGATCAAGAAAAATTGATAGAGAACATCAAAACAGCTTATGAACAAATACTTACACTTAGGCCGGCAGGAGTTAAGGGTATATTCATAAAGAAGACAGTTCTTACATCGACGATGGGACCTGGAATAAAACTCGATTTGAACACGCTAAAATAATCATTTCAACCATAATGTCAAAAAGCGGCTCATTTGAGCCGCTTTTTTGATGCTTATTAGACCATTTATTGGCTAATATCCACTACCTCTTAGTACCAGTCAGATAACCAACGACGATCTCATTGAGTCGTGGATATCTTCCGCTACTTTCTGTATCATCGACTTTGACCAAGACTTCATTTCCAACAATCCCAACAGTGCCCTCTCTTCTTGACATGAGGTCTCCCTCGCTTATAATTCTATGTTTCTCTTTTGCATCATCTATCGAGTCTGTGTATATCACCTTTCCTTGTTTTATAATCGCAAAATCGGTGGCATACTCTTCGAGCTCGAAGATTTCGTGCGAGGAGATCAATATCGTTCTTCCATCCTTGGCGTATGCTTTCAACATCGTCATGATATCGAATCGAGTTGTTGGATCCAAGTGTTGCGTTGGTTCATCCAATATGAGAAGTTCTGCTTGACTCGACACCGCAAGTGCAACAAAAAAGAGAGTTTTCATACCTATTGAATACGTTTCAACGCGCTGCTTCAGATCAAAATTGTACCGAGCTAGGAAATCTTTGAACACATCACTATCCCATTTTGGATACAACGCAGACCATAATGCTTCATAATCGAGTGCCGTAAAATGTCTAAACACCCTTCTATCTTCCGATACTACAGCAATATTTCTCTTGACCGTAGGATTTATACTTTGGCCAAACAGTTCTATCCTTCCACCATCGCTCTCTATACTATCCGTAATGCAACGTATCGTCGTTGTCTTACCAGCACCGTTTGGACCTATGAGTGCAAATATACTTCCCTCATCTACTGAGAAAGATATGTTGCTTAAGACTTGCTTACCACCAAATCTCTTACTCAAACCATCCACCCTTATTACATACTTTTGTGCTGTTTCATCCATTATGTCAACTGTCATCATCATTTCTCACCACCTCGTTTTGAGAACAATACAGAGCCCATGTAAAGGCAAAACACTGCAAATACCAAAGCTGCAAGTTGATTTCCTTGAACAATTGGGCTGATAAACTTGTAAGGATTGAATGACTCACCAAGTTGCATACTGCCGAATGAACTGAAAACCAAATCCAATATCAATATGATGAATGCACCGCCTATTGGGTCCATTCCAAGCATACTGACTATTACGATGAGCCCAAAGTAGGCAGCTGCAAAGATGATAGCTGCAAGCAAATCACCAAATGCCTCGAGCAAAGTACCATTGTAAAACGGTAAACCTATGAAGAACGATAGTACTATAAACAGCGATACGAAGATGAACTCATACCAGTATATCATCCCTTTTGAAAATGGCAGAAATGTCATCATATCCAACTTCTTGCTTCTGATATCACTCCCCATGGAAAAGACGATGATAAAGAAAGTACCAAGCATTTTGGCCCACACATATGGAAAGAGCATTATGATGAAAAAAACCAAGAGTGTCCTAAACTTCTCGACAAATTGCTTTCTTATATACGCATTGAATGCGGTAACGCTATACTCAAAACCTCCAAATGAAGACCTATCCATTTTTCCAAACCTCCTCGATGATCAGAATGGTTGTATACAAATCTATCCCTATATTCTTTATCTTCCTAACAAACTCACTCAATTCCTCCATAACGGAGTCATCTATGGAAATATTACTTGTTACAAAATATCCAACGCCTTGTTCGGAAGAAAGGATACCCTCACTTTTCAACTTATCAAGTGCCTTCAATATCGTGTTCACGTTTACATCGAGCATCGTTTCAAGTTCTCTCACCGGTGGTAACTGGTCACCCGGTGCAAGTCTTCCAAGTATGATTTCAGTCTTGACTTGATTCATCACCTGCACGTATGCAGGAATGCCACTATGTTTATCAATTTTCTTAAATTTCGGTCTCACTTTTTCAGTATTATCCATTACTACCAACGTCCTCCCTAAACACCTTTACGCCTGAGCTGTTTATAGTAATATCGTTGGCTGAACGATTTGTCACAGTCAACTTTCCAGCAGTTCCATGAACTTCGATGTGCAAATCACTACCTCCAAGGTACTCCAACCTGCCATCTATTCCAGTACCATTGATGTCGATATTCGAGCAATTACTAAGTGCTGTATCCATAGAAATACCACTACCAGCGATTTTCAAATCTCCAATCTCACCATCTGCGATGAAAGAGACACCAGTACCGTTTACATCTACATTGCGAGCATTTATACTTCCATCCACCGATATACCCGTGCCGCTCAATGTAACGTAGTCGGCATCGAGTGAGGAGTTCAGACTCACTCCCGTACCCGATACACTCAGTTCATCGATCTTAGCACCTCCGGAGATTTCAACAGCAATAGATGCAACGTCCAACATCTTCAAAGGTTCTATACCGATCTCGATAACGTAAGATGAATTATTCTTTCCACCGGATATAGTTACCGTATTACCACTTAACTTTGCATTGAGACCATGGTAATAATTTAACTCGCTGCCTGGGACGAAACGCACTTCCACACCGCCCTTGACTTTTATCACCACGTTCTGAGCACTCCCAATAGAAGTGTCTGCCTCGTACTTATTTGTCCTTAAACTGTTCATCACATCAATCTGAGCATTTAATGGAAAGCTTGAAGACACAGAGCTGTGCAAGAAGTTTGTAAAAGATTGGAACATTGCAGCTGGTATCAAGAACAAAAAGATAGCAAGCAGTATGAAACCAGCCATCTTAGACGTGTAAAACTTCAAAAAATACCCTGTCAAAATCAACGAGACAAAGACGATCAAAATCTTCGTTGGCACGGAAGGAATGAAAAATCCAGCCAATCCTAACAAAACGACCAACGCTACATAAACAAAAGCCTTTCCGTACTCATTCATTTGCCCACCTCCAAATCTCATTTCGTACATGCAATATCATCCATCAAATGAACCAATTCTGTTCGTGCGTTCTATATTACTATAACACTATATAACTATACCACCAATTTGTACAGATAATGTTGTCTTTTATGTTTCACTTAGATGAAGTTTTGGTTTAATGATGTGGACAAAACAGAGGTGCGCAAGTATCCTTCCTTGTTCAGCTCAACATCAGTATTGTACGATATTAGAGAGTCACTAATTAATTTGTGCGAAAGTAATAGATTAAAACAAAATTCCCCTCACCATTTTCGATGAGGGGAATGATTATTGTGTTATTGAACTGTAAACAGAAATGTTCTATCAAACGGACTGTGTGTTCAGTTCCTATAAGTCAAATGCAATACAGTTTCGGCATTCGTTTTGCCGTGATCAAATGTCTTATGCGTCGCTTCTCGTGCAAAGGTTGAGAAGGTTACATCTGTGCTACTGATATCAACAGTAATAGAAATGTCATCCCACACAACAACCGTATATTTGCCCGGATCATACTTTCCGAGATAGAATTTGCCTTCCTTTATAACAGGTACCATCTTTACGATAGTCGGTGTTGTATCTGTGCTCTCGCCTGTATAGAGTGCAATTAAAAGTGGCTCTGTAGGTGCTGATTCTGTACTACTAGATAACAGTTTTATATCTCCATGTATTGCCCATAGATTTCTCAAACCACCTCTCCATTGCCAACTAAATCGAGGTGCGAAAAAGTAACTATCAGCAAATTTTATCACACTCTTTGTAAGATCAAGTTGCAATTCGATCCTACCGCTATCTCCTATTTCCCAGTTTAAGTTCTGTGCTGTTACTGTTTTTCTCTCTTCACGAATATTAACGGGGTATTCCACACCACCCACAGTTGCGGTAGCTTCGTCTATTCGAAATGCGATACCGACTATAACTGTATCTTTTGGAACATCGAAACTAAACCATTCAATGTCTGTTGATGAAAGTGTCATAAGATCTACAGTTTTATCTGTGTTTGTCGGTGTTGCCCAGTTGCTCTCGTTCGGCCCAGTGGAAACCATGTACGAAAATCCACTTATATGTACTTCAAGTTTTTCCACGTCTGCCCACAAATCAAAAGAATCTCTCTGTAGCTTGTCGTACGTTGCTATAGTAACACCTTGAGATTGTACAGTTGTTGGACCTTCGCTTGATCCTTCCACGATAAAAACTGAAACGGTTGCCTCTGATGATTCACTTGATACTGTCGTGCAGCCCGCTACAAAAAGAAGTAGCAAAGACAAAGAAAAAAACAAGAATACCCTCTTCATCTAACTCACCTCCATATATATATAATATGAATAGTTATTAGTAACACAGTACATTAGGTATTAGAATCACAGAAAACGAAAAATAAGAAACATCCCTTTATTAGAGACTAAAGGAATATTTCTCATCTGATCAGAAGAAATAAATACTCAATATAAAGCCATTTTGAAGAAAACTCTATTAGAATCTCCCGTAGTAAGATCTTCTGAGTATTTTGAATCTATTAAACTCCATACCTTACTTAAGCAAGTTAGCAGAAATTACTGCAGCAAAAGAAAATTGCTGGTTCTTAATCATTTCGATGACAACATCTTTTATTGGGTCACCACTTGCATCAATAGTAATCATGCCAGTAACTCCTTGGAAATCCTTAATACTTCTTACAGCTGTTGCTATTTTTTCAGGGTTTTTTGTTTTTGCCCTATCAATTGCTTCAACAAGTATCATATAAGCATCATATCCAAGCGGTGCATCAGATGATGGTGGTTTTGTTCCATATTTACCGATAAATGCCTGGAGAAACTTCTTGGAATTTTGTGTCACGGGTGCATCAGGATGATAATGAGCTGTGAAGTACAGCCCTTCAACTGCTTGTCCACCCATTTGGATTAACTCAGGTGCATCTGCACCATCTCCCGCTAGGATGTATCCTTTGTAACCCATGCTCCTGGACTGTTTGGCAATTAAAGCTATCTCCTCATAGTATCCTGTTATTACGAATGCTTCACTACCATGGGAAATTGCTTTTGAAATTTGTTGCGTAAAATCCCTATCCCCAGCCTTATAACTGAGCTGAACAACTTGTTCAGAGTATGTTTTGAATCTGCTCATAAAATAATCTGTTAGCTCAGTACTATATTCGTCCCCAGTCTCTGTGAATATAGCAACACGTTTGACCTTCAAAGTTTTTGATACAAATTCAGCAAGAGCTTTTCCCTGAAACGGGTCTGTAAAACAGACCCTTGAAACAAACTTTTTCCCTTTGGTTACCAAAGGATTAGTTGCAACCGGAGCGACTAACGGAATTTTTCTTTTCTCTGCGACCTCACCTGCAGCTATTGTGTTACTGCTTATCACCTCACCTATAATTGCAGTCACACCTTCCTGGATAATTAACTTTTCAGCCCCTTCTTGAGCACCTATTCTTTCACTTTTGCTATCGTAATAGACCAAGTCTATCTTCTCGCCTAAGACTGTTCCTCTTTCTTCATGAGCCAGGTCTATACCCATTTTCATAGCCTTACCGAATCCAGATACTTCACCAGTAAGAGGTAAGAGTACCCCTATCTTTATGTTCCCAAAAAGCATGAAACAAACCAAAAGCAAAGGTATTACAATACACTTTTTCATAGCCAGCCACCCCTTCGTATGATAAAAATTCAGCAAACCTAATTGCATGATATGATTCTATCATAAATAGTGTTGAAAAGAACAGGAAACATTCAAAAATTATAACTTTTACTCGTACCGTTTGAATTCTCGTAAATCACGATTTTCTACTTCACCGCACTTGCGGATATTATTGCTGCAAATGTGAACTTCTGATTCTTCACTGTCTCAATAACGACATCTTTTGTTGCATTTCCGCTTGCATCTATAGTTATGACACCAGTGGCACCTTGAAAATTCTTGATACTTCTTACTGCTGTCGCGATAAGTTCAGGCTTTTTTGTCTTTGCCCTATCTATTGCTTCGATCAGTAACATGTATGAATCATATCCAAGAGCTGCAAATGTGGAAGGTTTGACGCCATATTTTTTCGTGTACGATTCGACAAACTTCTTAGATACCTGCGTTATCGGTGCATCAGGATGATAGTGAGCTGAAAAATAAATCCCTTCAACTGCTTGCCCACCTATCTGAATTAACTCCGGTGCATCAGCACCATCACCAGCAAGGATGTATCCTTTGTAACCAAGTGCTCTTGCTTGTTGTGCTATCAGTGCTATTTCATTATAGTATCCTGTGACAAGTATCGCCTCACTGCCAAAAGAAAGGGCTTTTGAAAGCTGGGTACTGAATTCTTGATCACCGGACCTGTATTCTAATTTGAGCACTTGCCCGCCATACTTTTCGAATCTGTCTCTAAAATAATTTGAGAGGCCGACACTGTATTCTTGTTCAGCGTCTGTGAATACCGCTGCTTTCTTAATTTTTAAAGTCTTTACTGCAAATTCAGCCAGTGCTGTTCCTTGAACTGGGTCGATGAAGCAAGCTCTCGAAACAAATTTCTTACCCTGTGTAACTGAAGGACTTGTTGAGGATGGACTGATCATAGGGATCTTTTTCTTTTCTGCAATCTCGCCTGCAGCTAATGAATTTCCACTGATAACCTCACCGATGATTGCAATGACTCCTTCTTTGTCTATGAGCCTTGTAGCACCATTCGCTGCTTCCGTCTTCTCACTCCTTGTATCCATATAAACGATATCTACCCTTTCACCTAGGACTGTCCCTTTTTCCTCATGAGCAAGCTCGATCCCTTTTTTGACAAGATCACCAAATGAAGCAACTCCGCCGGTAAGTGGTAAAAGTGCACCTATCTTTACGTTCGCAAAGAGACTAAGACAGACGTTCAACAAAACAACCCCTACAAAAAACTTTTTCATACCCGTTCCCTCCTTTGGAAAAGTAACATGTTCTAGTTCTAAGAGATAGAAACAAATACTTCCGCAGAGGTACTTGACTTGTATGCTTCTTCTAGTTCTTATGTGAGATTTTCTGTCAAACTCTGCTTTCTCTATTTCTTCAGTTTCGCAATCTCTTCCTCTACTTCTTTTGCTCCTTCTTTGTAGAATTGCTCCTCATCAGGGGCCAACTCTTTTAAAAGCCTCAAGAACTCCCCCGCATGGACCCTCTCTTCGTTTGCTACGTCGATCAGCACCTCTTGTGCCAACTTGTTATCAGTCGACTCTGCCAGCTGAGTGTAAAGTTGGATTGCCTCGTACTCTGCTGCAATCATAAAACGGATAGATCTAACAAGTTCTTCGTGTGTTAATAACTCTTTTTCAGCACGTCCTGAAAATGCTATACCAAATTCTGGCATAACATTCACCTCCCTCGTATAATAGTAACTGTGTAAAAAAGTAAGTTTAGAGGCACTAAATACTTTTTCTTCCTTACTTTTTGTTCTTTGAAAAAGAGAAGCCTTAATGCCATTATTGTCTTGTAGGTTTAGTAAAGGAGGATTCTTTTGCCTTCCCGTAAAACCCTTTTGGTTACTACTTTGAAAACTGCTTCCTGATTTAGTTTTCATGCATTGCTATGCTTAAATTATACCATAATTTCAGGATAAACTGAAATCTAGGAATGTTTTATAATGTTCTGTAATATTCTTTAAAAATGCGAGAAACCCTGATTTTGAGAAAGAATGGCAAGATATCAAGACATTATCAAAAGCCCCTCTTTCAGAAATGAAATAGAAACATCTCTTCTGCGTCACTAAGTTTATACTATGTCGAAAATCAGACTTGACATAGTCTAATGACATGATAGAATTATATTACGAAGGCGTACATCAAAGTCTTATAGAAAGAGGAGGATGAATATGGCAAAAGTATTGTATATTAAAGCTAATCCAAAGAATAACGGCGAATCAAGAACATTTCAGATTTCTGAGCGTTTTGTAGAGGCTTATAGGAAGAATCATCCTGAAGATGAGATCATAACATTGGACCTCTACAAAGAAGATATACACTTCTTAACAAAGGAGGATATAGACGCGATCTTTGGCCCCAAGACAGAAGAATCAAGAAATCATCCAGTGCTGAGGTATACATATCAATTTGCTGAAGCAGATAAGTATATCTTTGCAGTACCAATGTGGAATCTTGGTATTCCAGCCATACTGAAGGCGTATTTTGACTATGTGACGGTATCGGGCATAACCTTCAAATACACTGAGTATGGAGCGGTTGGACTCCTTGATGGCAAGAAAGCCGTCTGTATAATGACGACTGGTGGAGAATACATGACACCACCAATGTCAGATTTTGAAATGGCAAACAGATATCTCAGGACGCTTTTGGGATTCATGGGGGTAAAAGACGTAAAGAGCATAATTGCCCAAAGGCTTGATATGGAAGGCGAAGATATACAGAGAATACTAGGAGATACGTTGCAAAAAGCTGAGCAGATAGCTCAGGTGTTTTAGCAAAGAGTCTACGTGAACTACCCCCACCTATAGAGGTGGTGGCTTCGTGGTCAATACTCGTAACCGAGCAAGTTACCCCACGCTCAAAGGGCTGTCCCTTCCCCAAAATACTACATGCCTAATTTCACCAAGTTCTTTGCTGCATTTA
>DPIB01000117.1 GCA_003522805.1 Fervidobacterium sp.
ATAGGTGGTGGGATGGTTTAAAGACAGGTGTAAGATTTCAAACTACTTCTTCTCTTCGTATTCTATTTTTCTTAACACTTCCATCTGTTTTTTGAATTCGCTGATACCCATGTTTTCCAATATGAACCTTGCTACGAAGAACTGTAAAGGTAGCCAAGTCACATGGCCACTCGGTATGATGTACTTAGTTGGTCTTCCAAGTGCCTCCCAGAGCAGTCTTCTACTTCTAAGTGGTAAAGCCTTGTCAAAGAGTGCCTCTACGAATATTATCTTATCTCTATCGACGAATTGAGCATAAGCGATAGGGTCAAGTTTCAAATAGGGATGGATATCGCTCTTTTGCATCTCTTCAACAGTCTCGAATTTCTGAAGTTCCTTGAGCTGTTCTCTGAATATTTCTTTCATCTTCCTCATATCACCAATAGAGTATTTTATTTTCCCAGTGTCTTTCATACTTTCAACACTTTTTCGAAAATATTCAAGAGTAGGCGAACTCCACATCAATGTTGCCATCTCTCCACCTACGGTCATCATGATTGTCCGCTTAAAATCATCTCTGATAGCGTTTATCATAACAGAGACCATTCCACCCAAGCAAAAACCAAACATATATGCATTTTCTACCCACAGTCCTTGGGCTTTTATGTGATCTACTATGCTAGACACATCGATAACGGATTGTTCCCAGAACATCGTTGCTCTTTCAACATCGGTATCGAAAAAGTCTTTACCGCTTACGGAATTGTCTGCAACTCTTGTGAAATTACCTGGCAGGATTGGAAAAACAACCCTTACACCGGCATTTGCCAAATGCGTGGCCATCCAAAGTAAAAACGGAATATTTGATGTGCCCAGACCATGCAGTATAAACAAAATTCCAACCGGATCGCTTTTCGGGTTGAACAAGTAGTATTCAACCGTCTCAGTACCCTTTATTGGTCTTGGATAAAGGGTTTCAAATTTTATGTATAATCCTCTGAATTTCTTTGCCTTCATTATGTAACCTTTAGTAAAAGCTTCAACTTTTCCTGTGTATTCAAAACTTACCATGTCTTTCCCTCCAGAAAGTCAACAGTCTTTTCCAATATATTGATTGTATATTTGTCTTTCAATACGAATTCAAAGCCATGGTTACCGCGTGGATGCAAAAGTAGTTTTGCCTTTACCTGATTTTCAGATAATTTCTTGAACATCTTTACTGATGAAATGTACGGCACCATTTGATCTTTCAAACCGTGTACTAAAAGTGTCGTCGGGAAATCGTAAGATACATTATTTACAGGAGAATACTCCTCGTAGATTTCTTTGGATCTCCCAGGCAGACGTTTTAGAGTCGCCAATACGGAGAATCTTGCAAAGAGTGATGGCGATTTCCATATATCCATCAAATCACATGGTGCATAATATGAAACAACGCACTTTATCTTATCGGGAATCCTGGACGCACTTAGAAGTGCCAAGTGTGCGCCTGCAGACAATCCCATGAGTGAAATTCCCAGATCGATTCCAAGTGTTTCTAACCTTTTCGAAAGACACTCTACCGCCTCCATCAACTCATCGATAAGTTTTTCGATACTCGCTCTATAACCCCTGCTATAGTCTATCGTAGCTACAATAAACCCTCTACTCACTAAGTATCTATACCAAGAGACATTATTGGGCTGGTGCCTGTAACCACTGATCCAACCACCGCCGTGGGCAAACAACACAACCCCCTTGGGGCTTTGCAGCGACAGTTTTTCAAGATCCGGGAAGAAAATGTCGAGATGCTTCTTATTTCCATATTTTATGTTTTCAACGTGCTCCCAAGTCTTTTTTCTCGGGTCTAATGCTAATCTTCCAAACATGCTTTTCCTGATGACTGGCATGTTCAGCAAAACCATTATTATCAGGAAAAGAGTGAAGTCAAAAAACATGACAATTAGAGAAAAAAAGTATATGATTAGTTTAAATACTAAAAGCGATTTTGTCAAATCCTTCGAATGTTTTTCCATAAATAAGTACCTCCATGAATCTTTATAGTCCCCACTTTAGAAATTCAAAAATGCGCATTTTAATTTTTTCCTTCTTACCTTTTCTGGGACATTTCCCTCCATGTTGCGGTAAAATTGTTTCGCCCAATATCATCACTAGACAACTTAACTAGACAACTTATCTCTTTAAAGTCTTTCGATGTCTTTCGATCGTTCTTCCCTCGATAAAGTCATCGCTTCTACTATCTCTCACTTTCGAATTCGCTCGTTCTTAGAAGTCTTGTCTTCATCCTAAAACTAAATCACCTTTCTCAAACGGGCAACTAATCAATCAACTGCTATCATCTCATCTTAATTCTTCAATCAATATCTCAAAGTTTTCACTGAGTCCTATTATTCATCTGTCTTTTCTGGTTCTAAGAAACTTTATAGGTTACATAAATTGTGTTAATCTATTTCAATCTTTTCTTATCCTTTCATTGTGGCCTGTGTATCACCTGATATCTATTATTATATCACGATTAATCTTGCCCTTTCTTCTGTAATGAACAGCTGAATATGACAAAACTGCTAAATTGTGATAAAATTATTCGAGCACTAAGTGGATAGTTTCCTTAGATTTGATGAGTAGATGAGTGGGTATGTTCAGTCAACTACCCACCGCCTATA
>DPIB01000044.1 GCA_003522805.1 Fervidobacterium sp.
CTGAAAATAATCCTTCTAACCATCGAAGCGGTCGTCTTTAGAAGAGGGGCAAAATGAAATACCATCAGAGGTAGAGAGGTATCTACTGGAAATAGATCACTATCAGTCACTAATACTTAAGTAATTCGCAAAATGGGAGGAAGAATTGAGCATGAATATATTACTAATCAACAACTATTGTGTGCCAGAAATCGGTGCAGCTTCTCATTTATATTACTACCTAGCTAAAGAACTTATAAGGAGAGGACACAACGTATTTTATCTGACAGGAACTCCTAGATATAACGTAGATAAAGACAAGTACAAGGAATATCTTAACAGGTCTTCTAAATGTTGGATTGAAGAACGTGAGGGAATAAGAATAATCAGAGTTGAATTGCCTTATGTTGAGAGAACAAATTTCATTAGGAGGGGTATAGAGCATTTTGAAATCGCTTATAAGTTATATAAGTATTCGAAAAGTTTTATAAGGAAAGAAAAAATTGACGTAATGCTTGTCTATTCACCTCCTTTGACGTTATATTGGACAGCAAAGCAGATTCGGAAACTCACAGGAGCTCCGTTTATACTAAATGTTCAAGATCTTTTTCCCCAAGCTTCGATAGATCTTGGAGTTCTCAAGAATCCTTTCTTGATCAGGTTCTTTAGAAAGATCGAATCAGGGGCTTACAATTCTGCAGATCTGATTACAGTTCATTCAGAAAGAAACAAAGGGTTTGTGGAGAGATTTTGCGATGACAAAGAGAAAATTATAGTGTTTGAAAATTGGATTGACGAAAATGAGGTGAGACCTGGTAACAAGATAAACGAGTTCACCATTCAATACGACCTAGTAGATAAATTTGTCGTCAGTTTTGCTGGTACTTTAGGAGTTTCTCAAGATATTGAAATCATATTAAACGCTGCAAAAGAACTTGAGAACATTGACGATATTCTTTTTCTAATTGTTGGAGACGGTCCAAGGAAAAAGGAAAGTCAAGAAACTGCTAAGCGGATGGGGCTTAAAAACGTAGTATTTCTTCCTATGCAGCCCAAAGATACATATCCTGACGTTCTTAATACATCTGATGCAACACTAGTCACTCTAAGAAAAGATGTCGAAACGCCAGTTGTTCCTTCCAAGATCCTAAGCTCGATGTCGGCTGCTAAACCAGTCGTTGCGGCTATGAATTTAGACGGCGATGGACCGGAATTAATTCAGAAAGCAAAGTGTGGATTGTGTGTTGAAGCAGGTGATTATGAAGGCCTAGCACGTAATATTAGACTTTTGTACGAAAATCCTGCATTACGTGCAGAGATGGGAGCAAATGGGAGGAAATACATTGAAGAAAACCTATCGGCAAAAAGTGCGGCAGAGAAATATGAGAGCTTATTCTTAGAACTTGTGAAAAGAAGGAGGTAAAATTTCATATGGATTATCAAGAATACTTCAAGGGTAAGAGAGTATTGGTAACAGGAGGAGCTGGTGCAGTTGGTTCAAATCTTGTGAGAAGATTGCTCGATCTTGGTAGTTTTGTGATTGTTATTGACAACCTGAGTTCCGGACATTCATGGCTTTTGCCCGAAGATACACCTAATTTACTATTTATCAGAGGTGACATAACAAGTGATATTGATCTGAAAAGAGCGTTTAATGAAGAGCCTGAGGTCGTGTTTCATCTAGCTGCCTTCTTTGCCAATCAAAACTCGGTTGACTATCCGGAACATGACTTGAATACGAACGGTCTAGGTACGCTCAAGCTCCTTGAATACTCAAGAATATATGGAAAGATAGAAAGATTTGTTTATGCATCCTCAGGATGTTCAATTTATCCAAGTGATGCACCAATGCCATATAAGGAGGACTTACCACCAGCTGTTTGGCTCAGTTCACCCTACCAGATAACGAAGATGCTCGGAGAACTTTATGGTAACTACTATTTAAAAATGTATGGTATTCCATTTGCTAAAGCAAGGTTCTTTAACTCATTTGGGCCTGGAGAAGTTCCCGGCCAGTATAGAAATGTAATTCCTAATTTCATATACTGGGCCATGCTGGGAAAACCTTTACCGATCACAGGAACTGGTGAAGAGACAAGGGATTTCACATACGTCGGCGATATTGTTGACGGATTACTTAGAATGGGGTACATGAAAGAAGCAGTCGGCGAGGCATTTAATCTTGCGGCCGGCAGAGAAGTGAAAATAAGATATCTGGCTGAGAAAGTGAATGAACTTACAGAAAATAATGCTGGTATAATATTCAAAGAAAGACGAAAATGGGACACCAAACCAACGATGCTTGCGTCCAACGAAAAGGCAAAATCTATTCTCGGGTTCTCACCTGATCTTTATTTTGATAGAAGACTTATGGAAACAGTCGAATGGTTCAGAAACAATTGGGATAAGATAAAAATGTCAGCCGAATTTGGCCCAGGTGTAAGTTCAGCGGTGAGATAGGAATGGAACCTCTGAGAATGGCAAGTTTTACATATGAGCAGAAAACAAAAATTTCTGTTTCGCGTTTTATGGATTTTTTAATTAATTTGTTCTTTTTCCTTGTCTTGTTTCCTTATGTTACATTCGGACTACCGTCGATCTCAGATTCACAACCTTGGGCAGCTCTGGCAGGAGCTTTCATAGTTCTTTTATTTATGTTAGTGCCTAGGAAACAAGGCGTTTCAAACAGTATTTTTGCCATTTGGATTATATCGCTCTGTTGCATCGCTAATTTAACAGTTTTTTATCTTTTTGACGGTGGAGAATCAATTATGTATCTAAGATCCATATATAAATATGTTGCTTGGGCCTTTATAATCCCTCCGGTAGTGTTATATCTGGACAATTTTCGAATAGGCGTTTTTAAGACCTCGATATTTTTATGGTTTATTATCTCAACATTAGAACTTATTTTGAAGAGGCCAATCGTAGGATTTATCCTCCCGCGAGTTTCATATTCACTTAGTAGAAATTGGGTCTTGGGATTTGCTCCGGAACCAGCTTATATGGCTAAGGTTGCTGTCTTTTTTCTTATACTAATTGATTATTTCATCTTGTCGGGGAAAATCGAGAGCAAATCTGCAATGTTAATGAGATATATGTGCTATTGGATGATATTCATAAGCTTTAGTCTTACTGGCCTTTTTTTGCTAATTGCATACCTTTTTTGCAGAGTTATTATCGTTTTATCAGAAAAGCCGATTTTTAGTATCCGTAATCTAATTCTGCTTTTGCTCTTAGTAACAACCTTGCTTGTTGTAGGTCCAGTAGTTTACGAAGTAATTTTCGACTATGTCTCAAACCTTAGTAGATTAGGACACTTCCTAGTATCTCTGACTAATAAAGGAGTTATCGATTCCATTATGACAGATCCAAGCTTTGTGGCACGTTTTGGCCATGTACTTCGTAGTATCCAGACTATTACTTCAGGGGAGATTTTTGGCAGTGGAGTACCAAATAATCCTATTGGTGGCATATTTTCGCCTGTTTACGATTCCGGGATATATGGGGTGGCGCTTATAGTGTTTTTGTTATTTGTCTTTCTACGTGGAATATTCTATGCCAAAAGTAAGAATTACAGAGTATATTCTTTTGAGCTATTCCTTATTTTCGTTCTTTTGACTTTCTCTGAATCACTTGCAAGTGCCTATATTCCTTTTATTGTTGGCATAGTCCTACATCTACATTCTGGCAAAAGAGTGATAGAGTATAGGGAAGAAGCAACGTTCCGGAGAGCGATAACATATTCACCATATGAAGTATTTGGAGAAAAATTGGTAAAGTGATAGAATTCATCTTAGAGGGGTGAGTCGTACGCAGAACAGAAAAAAAGTATGCTCCAAAAGTTCAAACTTACTGTCGTCAAGGAATATCTTAACGGTGATAAGTCACAAGCACAAATTTGTGGGGAATATTCAATCTGTTCCAGCATGTTCTTCAGATGAACAAAGAAATACAATGAATTAGAATACTTTGAAACGGAAACTCGATCACTACGAAAAGAATGTTGCTAGAGAAGGAAATACATTTGAGGATGGCATTAGACCAAATTATCGCACAACTTCATAGATGCTCAATAACATTATTCTTACTGCATTGGAGGACGTTATGAAAGTCAACATTATAATTGTTGCACCATACTCACCAAAATGGACAAACATAGCCTCACTCCGATGGGCGAGCATAGCTAAATACCTTTCGTATCATCATAAAGTAAGCATAATTACGAGTTCATTTCCGCAGAAATTGAGTGATAAACCACCAGATTTAGGAAACACTGAACTAGTTGAGGTTCCATTACTATTTTATAGAAGAAAACAACATTTGGACGGTGATGGAAAACAAGCTGGAGTACTTTCGAAATCTTCTATATTTAGAAAGATCAAAGCAGAGTTAAGAGTACCGCTTGAGAGATTTTTCCCAATCTCCTCAGGTGGTGTACTTTATCATGACATTAGAAGGTATTATTTCGAAATTGAAAAGAGACTGGACTCAAATACATTCAATGTTCTCATTACAAGTTATGATCCGTGGTTTTCTTTAAGACTTGGTAAGAAGTTTAAGAAAATGTTCGGCCAGGATTTGCTTTGGATAGCAGATTTTCGAGACCCATCCTTCAATATACATGAGTCCCAGCTTTCAAAAGCAAAAGTTTTTGAAACTTCAACAAAACGTATGATCGAATACTCAGACATGGTAACTGTCGTAACTGAAACCTTACAGAAGGAATACAAAAGAATATCTAAGTCCGATGTTATCTTTTTACCAAATGGGTACGAAGGAGAACTAGATGCGCTTGAAGCTCGATCTGCCAAAGCAAAAGAAAAAAACAAACTTACCATAGCATACACAGGAAGCCTTCACCCAGTGACAGTAGATATCCTGCCTTTTCTTCCAGTACTAAGACTTGTAAAAGAGAATTACTCTGACATTAGAGTTGAGTTTCTATACGCTGGTTCGCAATATAAAATAGTTGAAGAAGAGTTCAAAAAATTCGGATTAGACAGTTCCCTTCAGAATCGTGGTTTTGTGAAGAGACAAGAAGCTTTAGAATTTCAACGCAAATCAGATCTTCTTCTTCTAATTGCTTATACAGGTGACAATATTCAAATAGGTAAGGGAGTTCGAACAGGAAAAGTTTATGAATACCTTGCCTCGGGAAAACCAATAATTGCAGTAGCTCCTAACTCTTGGGAAATGAGGGAAGAAATCGAACTCGATGGTGTGTCAAAGGTTTTCAACAAGTGGGAGACCAAAGAAATGGCTCAGTACATTGTTGAACTAGCTAAGCGAACCGATATAACCATTGACACTGAAAAGAGAAGAAGAATTGTAGAGAAATATTTATATGAAAATATTGCCTTAGAATTAGAGAAAAAGATTTTAGAACTTTTACAAGAGAAGACTGTTAAGTGATGAACATTATTAAGGAAAACTCAGTTCATTCTG
>DPIB01000003.1 GCA_003522805.1 Fervidobacterium sp.
TGACCCCTATAAATTATGTTAGAACGACAAACAGCCGCATACCCGCTATGCGACTACGAGGACAATCCGCGAAAGGAGAAAGGATGCAACTGATTCATGGCGATTGCTTAGAAAAGATGAAAGACATTCCAGACAAATCCATAGATATGATTCTATGTGATTATGCTTCGGGGTTATCGTTACGAAGCGTTGCTACAAAGAACAATACTAATCACCACCGTGTAAAAAGAATACTTATGGCAAATGGGATTTCAATTCGTCAACCAAAAAATACAAGGGGTTTACGGAAATATGAGACATTGTTACATAGTAAGTATGCTAACATGAAAAATCATTTACGATTCAACGTAAGCTTAGAATGGTTAATGCAGTTTGATTTTGAAATACTAAAGACACTAAACGAAGCTATTACAAACAGGGATGGTAGATGGAGTATAACAAGCGATGAATACATCAAGTATATTGAATATTTTTATAACGATGCACAATTCTTGCTTGTGTATGAAAAATATAAGAACAACCCATGTAAATACACTAAGCCGTCTATTGACCATATAATACCTAAAGCCAAAGGAGGCACCAATGAACTGAGCAATTTACAGTTTTTATCGTGGTTTGAAAACAGGTGTAAAAATGACATGACACAGGCCGAATGGGATGTACTAAAAACTAACATAAAGGAGTATCTAATATGAATGTGCTTGAAAATTTTAACGAAGGAGGTTCCGTAGGGCAAATTCAACCGAATAGCTTAATCCATGCAGATTGCTTGGATGCTATGAAGTACATTGAATCAAAGTCAGTAGACTTGATTCTCTGTGATTTGCCCTACGGCTAACTAAGGAACAACCGCCTGTAAATGGGATGTGGTGATTCCGTTTGAGCCATTGTGGGAACAGTATAAGCGGATTATAAAAGACCGTGGTGCTATTGTGTTGTTTGGGAATCAACCATTTACCACATTGCTCATTGCTTCAAATCTTAGTGGGTTCAAGTATTGCTGGCAATGGGATAAGAAAATCCCGGCAGGAATGTCTTACGCAAGGTTTAGACCTATGCAACAAACCGAGGACATTGCAGTATTTACAAGTGACGGTGGTCGTAGTGTGTATTTTCCCCAGATGATTAAACGAGATAAGCCAATAAAAGGGGGTGGTATGGTTCAATCAGAATCTGCCGCAAGTGTGGGATATAAGGCGCTGAAAAAAACCTATGAAGAAAAACAGCCAACTACACTAATTCAATTCGATAAAATACGCAGGGGAAGTCTCCATCCAACCCAAAAACCAGTACCCTTACTTGAGTATCTTATCAAGACTTACACACTTGAGGGTGAACTGGTTCTGGACAACTGTATGGGTTCAGGAAGTACAGGAGTTGCTTGTATCAACACAAACAGAAATTTTATAGGAATTGAAAAAGACGATAAGTATTTTGAGATTGCCAAGAAAAGAATTGAAGAACATCTAACAACTGCTTCAACTTGACGGGGTTACAAATATAGAGAAAACATGGTGAGAAAGGGTATAATAAAATATAATTTAGATATGTGGCTCAATAAGAAGACTATGGTAATTGAGTCAGAGGATGATACATATTACATAGGGTATGTATTCAATAAATATGGAAAGGTGTATGTAGAAGTCCCTGTAAAGGACGTGGAGGTACTAAATTGAAGTGTATATTTACTCACTGTTGGCATTTAACGGGTTATGTTCCTACGTGCCGTGTAGAGGATAAAAGAGAATGGCTTGCTTTTCAAGAAGCTACTATGAAACAAGTTGTAGAGATTGCTAACGAGCATGATGCGCATCTTATTATTGCTGGAGATTTATTTGACCAACCCCGAATTGACGATGAAGTAATTACTCTTTTCATTCGGTGTATGCTTCCTATGATAAATGATGTTATCGTCATAGGCGGTAATCACAGCCTCCCAGAACACAGGGAAGCCAATATAGATCGTAGTTCACTTGGTATCATTAAAGCTATGTCGTTGAATCCATCAAGTAAGATAAAATATATCACTTGTGATGAATTTCTTATTGACGGACGCTTTGAACATAGTGTACAATTAAATAAGGATATTACTCTTGTGCACACCCTTACTGTTAATGCCGATGAGATTCCCTTCTCATGGAGAGCTATTACAGCACGAGAACTTGCACAGAAGTACACTACTCCGTGGGTACTGGTTGGAGATAATCACAATAGATTTCACGCCGAATTCGGTGGCATCAATGTTATGTCTGCTGGTTGCCTTATGGCGGAAACAGTATCAGAGAATGAATATGATCTTGGAGTATATTATATTGATACCGGAGAGTCTATTGAGGTTACTACTCAAAATGACACCTCTCCTGTTTATAGGGTAAGTAATAGTACCGTTAAATGGATATCACTTAATCATGATAAAACAAAGGTGTCACGTTCACATATCAAAACAAAGTCTACCGATGATGATGCTCTTAGAGCTATCGTAGAGATTCTTGAAAAAGAAGGAGATGGTGTTTCTGTCGATTATGAACGAAACTTATTGGAGTATATAGCACATTCTTCGAGTATATCCGAAGGAGCGGTCGCTATCATAGAAGAAATACGAGATTCAAAGGAGAGTGTATGAGAGTAGTTGGTATTATGCTTGGGGCATTTCTTACTTTTATTTTGGCATGGACTATTCTTGTTGGTGGGTTTGGGTGGTGTGTACACACTTATATGTATACAAGAGACGCAATAGAGGAGATGCATAAATGATTGATGTAAATGAATTTGAACGAATGGTTAAGAAAGTGGAGACACTCAAAGAAAAGCAAGCACGTGCTTCTGGTACTATTGAATCTACTGAAAGGCAACTTGCTGATCTTGGTGTTACAGATATGGACACTATAGACGATTTCATAAAAGAGAAAGAAGCGGAATGTACTTCTCTTGAAGAAGTTATTGCATCTGAATATGAAAAACTGAAAGGGATGTATTCATGGCAATTCGTATAGATCAGTTTGAAAAAGAACTTAATCAAAAAAGAGGAGAATTTGAACATATTAAAAAGAATTTGGCTGAGTGTGAACAGAGAATTTCTCTTAATGGAGAAAGACAAAAGTATTTGATTGAAGCACAAAAGATAATACAAGATGTCGCTGTTTCTACTCAATCAAGTATTGTGTTTAGAATCAATGAAATAGTAAATAGGGTAATTCAAGCTGTATTTCCTGAGTATAGCTTTGAATTAAAATATGAAGTGCACCGTAATAAATCAGAGGCATCTCTAAAGTTTTATTGTGGTGGGGAGGAAATTGATATTTTATCCGATGCTGGTGGTGTTATGGATATAGCCTCCACGGGTTTACGATTTGCTTTATGGTCTATGACAAATAAAGCAAATATAATGTTACTAGATGAAAACTTAAAATTTCTTTCTGCTGATTTACAACACAGAGGTGCTGAGATACTTAAATCAATATGTATTACATTAGGTATTCAAATAATCTTTGTATCACACATACCTGCAATGTCACAATATGCGGATAATGTGATTCATGTTAGTAAGTCCGGTAAGTATTCAACGGTACAATGGGAGAAAACATGACAACGGTGAATATAAAGCAAAATTAAATTTTCCAAAAG
>DPIB01000210.1 GCA_003522805.1 Fervidobacterium sp.
TGACAACGAATCCAACAAATTGCACTTTATCATCAAGTACAATTGCTAACCTCTTTTTCAAAGCCACTTGATACTGAGTTGTCCCACTATTTATAACTTGCTCAGGTACGTAAAGCTCTTTGGTTATGTTCTTGAAAATCTCTACGTACTGTTTATCCAACGTGAAGGAAACTACATAATTTGCGACTCCTTGTTGGTCTACCATTGGCACTGCTTCAGAGATTCTCGGCCCTGAAAGTACCAGGTCTTTTCTGTTGTTTATCTCTTTCTTCACAAGATACCAAGTGTTACCATTCTTGTTCGGATACCATTGAGCACCTTCTCTAATAGCTAGGTTTACATCATCTGGATTGGTAGTTGGGTCATAGCTTCTCTCATCTATTGCCTGACCGAACCAGAGTAACCCAGTCGAACCAACAAGCTTTTCTGCTTTTGTTGTATCCGTTGCATCGGGTATTTCAATGGCGATGAATGAATTGTTTTCTCTAAAACTCTTTCTAACAACCGCTTCTGTATATCCTGCCGAATCTAGTCTATTTCTTAGGACTGTCCATACATCGTCAACAACCGAAGCTGGATTTTCGACACGTTCCTCAATTTCCACCTTATACTCTAACCTGACTCCACCGCTCAGGTCTAGCCCTAATTTAATCCTACTAAGAAGCTTAGCCAAGCCTTGCGCTGGCCTACCACCGGGCAACAGCATCGCCACAATGGCCACAACTAGTAGTGCCAATGAAAGTATGAGTCTCACTCGATCACTGCGCATCTAAAAACCCTCCCCTTGAGTACTTACTCTTTGGAATTAGTGTCTTCTTCTCTTGTTTCTTCAGATTTTGTCTCTTCTTTTGCCTCTTCTTTCTCCTTGAGTACCTTAGCAACGTATGCCTTGTGGATCTCAAGTTCCGTGGAGTTTGCGCTCTTGATCTTTACGGTATCCTTCTTTATGTCAATAATTTTACCTACAACTCCACCTGTTGTAATAACGTTATCCCCTCTTTTGAGACTCTCGAGCATCTGTTTGAATTCCTTTTCCTTTCTCCTCTGTGGAAGGATGACCAAAAAATACATCATAGCAAAGAATAAGAGAAGCATTATAAGCATCTGTATCAATGCTCCTCCACTACTACCTGTTGCTGCGGTTGTTCCTGCCGCTCCGGTATCTGGTGCACCTGCAAATATCAGTTTCATCACTTACACCTCCTGTTTTTACACATGTATAGCCAATATTATATCACTTATTAGTATTGGAATTAAACTTGTTAAGTTCTGCTGCTTGCACCGTATGTTCCATGAGAATAAGTGTGGTAATCCTACCAACACCACCCGGAACTGGTGTCAAATCACATATCTCTGACACTGATGGATCAACATCGCCAAGTATTTCACCATTGCTAACGTTGATTCCTACATCGATCACGATAGTCCCTGGATTGAAGTATTCCTTATTGTAAGCCTTTGCCTTACCAATTGCAACTACAACTATATCTGAGTTTGTTGTTATTTCTTGTATATTCTGGGTTCTGGAATGGCAAACAGTAACTGTTGCATCCACACCTTTCTGTAAAAGCAACATTGTCAATGGTTTTCCCACAGTTACACTTCTTCCAATAACGGTGACTTTCTTTCCTGATGGATTGGTAACATAGTTGATTATCCGCATGACAGCTTCCGCTGTGCAAGGCGGAAATACCGGATGATCATACATAATGTTTCCCAGGCTCAACGGACTTCTGCCTTCTACATCTTTCTCTAGCGAGATCAACGATGCAACTTCAATTTCGGAAACCTCTTTTGGCAATGGATGAGTCAACAAGATACCATCTATCGATATATCCGCAGACAATCTCGAAAGTAATAATTTCAACTCAGATGCTTTAGAAGATTCGTAAACTGCAAACTCTATACCTAATCTCTTTGCCTGTCTTTCTTGGCTCTTCAGATAGTTCAACGTTGAAGGATCAGGCTGACAGGTAACAACAGCCAATTTCGGTGGACGACTAAGTTTGGAAACTCTTTCTTTTATTTTGTCAATCATTGAAGAATAAAGTGGCTCTGTATTTATAAACATCTCTTACACCTCCGTCGATTTTAATGTACTTCTCGACAATTGTCAAATTGGACAGAGATATGGAAATAGAATATCTGGTCTAGTTATTCTATTTGTATACTGGCTTTAGACCTGCGTTGTAAAGCAAACCACAGACTTCATACATCCCTTTTTTAGTACCACACACAACAATACCAGACATTTCAGCTGCCATCTTTGTTTCTGGCATGATATCCCTGTTCCTTACAATCAGAACAACTGGAATTCCAACAACACCTGCAGTCCTCACGCATTGAGGTGTCGCCAATCCGGTTACTAGCAATGAACCTGGCTCAGAGAGTGCGAGCACATCGCTCATTAGATCAGAAGCAGCTACTTTCTCTATTTCAATATCATATACATTTTGATCATCACTACCGACAAGTACTTCACCTTCCACAAGTTTAAGCAACTCTGATAGTTTCATCTATCTACGAGCACAAGAAACTCTACCTTTTTCAAGATGGAGAGGAACGTGCTCTTACCCCCCTTTCAGTTTGAGTTCCGTATGTTCATTCTCTACCCTTCTTCACCTTTCTTTAACTTCTCGTAGATCTTGATTGGATAATAGTAAATCTCCCTTATAGGTAAACTTAATGAATGCTTCGTATGTCCAAGGGCAAGTTTCTTTGAAAAAACTTGCTATAGCCAAAGCATACTGCTGAATCTCCCATTGTGCATGTGAGTCCGCTCGTAAACTTAAGAAATTCATTAAACTTCTAGCATTCACAGTCCAATAAAATTGTGTGTAAGTCGACAACGGCAAAACAATTCTAGCTAGTTCTCTAGCTACTCCCTTGCTCAGAAGGTTTTTATAAACTCTGTAGCTCTCTTCACACGTTTTCTCAATCTGGTTCTCGATCGTTTCCAGAAGCTCGTTATCGTCTATTTCCATTGTCTTCTGCCTGTCTTCTGGTATGTTCACACGCACATTTTTTGGAATGTAGAATTCTTCTTCCTTAACTTCCGTGTATCTTTGACTGATCTCATTGAAAGATCCTATGCGATGCCTGAACCACTGCCTTGTAACGAAAAGAGGAGCTTTCACATGAAAGGTGAATACTATGTGCTCAAATGGTGTTTCATGTCCATGTTCCATAAGATACATGACAAGTGCCTTGTCCTTTTGAGGTGTTTTTAGACCTTGGCCGTAAGAGACACGCGCAGCCCTAACTGCCGAATAATCATTACCCATCATGTCAGCTAGTCGTACAAATCCTTTATCTAATACTGGTTGCTCAAATTTTGAAAAATCAACCTTCTCTTTTTTTTCTCCTTCTGCTTCGAAACTTTCCAAACATATCCACCTCCACCGAGTTCAATAACATACGATATCTTTGATATCTTTGTTCACTTATTAGACCTTCCAAATACCATCTGTCCATCAATTTGATATCTAGCGTTTGAAAAACCGGGCAAAAACTCAACCTATGAAAATGCGTGGGGCCATATTTCTTTAAGGCATTAATGTGTTCATCTGTCGGATAACCCTTGTGCTTAGCCAATTTGTATTCAGGAAATTGTGAATCGAATTTTTCTATTATCCTATCCCTAGTCACTTTTGCTATTATCGATGCTGCAGAAATCTGATAAATTTTACTATCGCCTTTTACTATACACATCGAAGGATAACTTAACTTTAAACCCTTGCCATCCACTTGTACATTTCTTATCTCAACATATTGAGCCAATATCTCTAATGCCCTGTTCATTGCCAATTCAGTTGCATGAAATATGTTGTATATGTCTATTTCTTCGGGTGTGGCTAACCCTATACCATATTTTGCATTAACTACTATTCTTTCGTAGGCTTCTTGCCTTTTCTTTGCAGATAAGATTTTACTGTCAGCAATACCTTCCATGTAAGTTCCTTCATCGAGATATACTGCTGCAGCAACAACCGGGCCAAAGAGTGGTCCTCTACCTGCCTCATCTACACCTATTATGCTGTAATCAATGAGGGATTTCTTCTCAGTACTCATGAATTTTGCATTCATAGCATACGAGCACGATAAACTTTGAATTTTGCGTTACTCAAGAAAGTGGAGAATGTGCTCTTCCGTCCTTTCTAACGTTTCTAACATTGGAACTTGATTTTTCTAGTAGATACTCTGGATAGATATTTGTTTTATCATTCTATTCAATCCAGAAGATTAGTGTTTAACTACTTATCGCTTTATATATATCATTCACATCTTGTATAAACTGGTCTATCTTATCACCCGTAATAACTATAAGCCAGTTCTCTTTGTACCACGCGTACAGATCTGTGTTCTCAAGCCTGATAGTAAATATACCATACGTCCCCATATTTATCTTCATATATTTAAGTTTTAGGGGATTCTTACCATATTTACTTGTTATCTGACTCCACTTTTCTTTTGAATCATCTTTGTTTTCATACCGAAAAACCATAAGTATGCCATCCACACCATCGAAAACTGCATACTTTCCATCGCCAAGTAGTATGTCACCAAAACCGTTGATAAACCCACTGTCGAGTAAATAGTACTTGCTGGAAAGTACGTTTATTGCAGCTTCGGTGGAGTAACTTGACGGTGGTACTTGAGGGATAAATGGGACCGAGCAAGATGATAACAGACACAGAAGAAGAGTAAACACAATCATTAATTCAAGTGTTCTGTTCGACAAGAAACCCGTCGACAAAAAACCAGGCGATGTTTTACGCAACTCTTCATTCACTCCTTTCTCATGTACGAGCAAGAAATATCTTGTCTCCATACTTTATCTTTGCAAGTGCTGAAGTGTTGAAAGGTACGTCCTTGCTCTTCTATCTTCTTAATACCTTAACGTCGAGCATTTATCATTTTCCTGCAAGAAGACTCCACTTCTGTAAGTGGGGGATGAATTGCAGTTGTAAACCACACTGTATTCTTTACTAAACATATAGGCCTT
>DPIB01000150.1 GCA_003522805.1 Fervidobacterium sp.
TATAGGCGGTGGGTAGTTGACCAATTCAGTCAGAACTTCGTATCTTTCATTATCTCTACTATCTCTTCTCCACCGAACATACGTTTTATCTCTTCCGTTCTAGCATCACCACTCACCTCAGAAACCGTTCCACTATCTCCAGTTCTAGTCAGTACAAAGTGTTTGTCTGCTTTCAAAGCTATTTGAGGTAGGTGGGTAACAATTATGATTTGATGTTCTTGTGCAAGTTTCTCAAGCTTCTCTGCCAATTTGACTGCCGTAGTACCACCAACGCCCGAATCTATCTCGTCGTAGACTAACACGTCTGCAGTGTTGATTGAAAGCTCCAGAGCCAACATCAGACGAGAGAGCTCACCACCAGACGCTATTTTCCGCAACGGGTAAAGAGGACCTGTGGAAAGTGTGCTGCCAACTAACTCTACGTCATCAACTCCTGTCGGAGAGATCGATGTCTTAGCAAAGGAGAACCCAACCCTCGCATTCATATTCAAATCCCTAAGATGTTGTGTAATCATCTCTTCTATCTTATCAGCTGATGCCTTCCTCTTCTGACTCATCATATCCGCCAGCTCTTCCAATTGAGTCTCAAGACTTATCTTCTCTTTATCAGCATTATTAAGCAGCTCCAACTGCTTCATCTTTTCATCGTAATCGCTCTTCCAATGCGACAGGTTTTCAAGTACATCTTCGGTTGTTGGTCCGTACTTACGCCTCAATTTTCTGTATACCCACAGTCTATTTTCAATATCCTCGATACTCATTTCTTCTATCCTCGACAATTCTTTCTGAATACTGTTCTCCAGTTCGATCATGGATTCTACAAGGGCATCTACCTTCTCATGGAGCCTTTCATCCACGAGTGCATAGAATTTTCTGACTGTATACTCCAGCTCTTCCAACTGTTGTGAGACAGAGGTATAGTTTTGTACGGAATTCTTGGTGTTTGTAGCTTCTTTGTAAGCAATTTCAAGCCTCTGCTCTTCTTCTGCCGATAGACGTGCGCTCTCTATCTCCTCTATCTTCTCTCTGAGATCTTCTAAACTGCTCTCTATCGCATCTTTACTCAAAGTATTAAGAATCTTCTGGACGTACTGATAGTTTTGATATAGACTCTTGTATCCCTCCATAAGTGCTTCGTTCCCTGAAACTTTATCAAGTACATCCAGAATGAATCCTTTATCGAGTAATTTTATATGAGAACTCTGTTTATGGATTGCAACGAAATTAGACACTACTTTCTGGACGATATCCCTACCCAAGAGTTTCCCGTCTATTTTGTAAAATAGTCTTTTATTTCTCCTCTCAACAGTGAAGATATGTTGACCTGCCTTCAACTCAAATTCCTCAGCGATATTGAAGTCTTCTGGAATATCTAGAACCATATCGGCACTAAAAGTATCGCTTCGAAGATTTTCATAGTCTAGAAATGCGCCAACAATATCTAATAACAGGCTCTTTCCAGTCCCTGTCTCACCTGTAATGACGTTCAACCCATTGGAGAAATACACGTCGACATCTTTAAGGTACACATATTCACTTATATGAAGCAATTCGATCAATTACTTCCACCTCAATCACGCTTTATTCAAGATTCTATCTTATCAGATTATCCTTATCAAATGAATAAGGGAGCAGCTGACTCACAGAAGTCTGAATGATATCACCTTTCACATTTGCAAGCACGACTTCAAAATCCCCGAATTCTGCCATGACTTGCCTACATGCACCACATGGCGAAACTGGTTCCGGAGTATCAGCAACAACGACTAGTGTTTCAAACTCTACTTCACCATCTGAAATTGCCTTGAACATAGCAGTCCGCTCAGCACAATTTGTGAGCCCATACGACGAGTTCTCGATATTGACACCTGTATAGACTTTCCCGCTCTTGGTCAGCAATGCGGCACCCACTTTGAAATTAGAATACGGTGTATAAGCATTTTCCATAACATCTTTAGCCATATTAATCAATTCACCAACGCTTATTTGGCCCTTCCTGATATTACTAATCTCCACCAATTTTTGTACCTCTTGATTTTCTCTACTTTTCTTATCCTTCTTGCTCTCGTTGTCCTTCTTGTCTGCTTTGTTCTCTTTCATCAGTTAAATCCTCCTTTTTTTCATCTTTCTCAGACTTTTCAATTCTTTCGTTCTTTTCGATCTTTTCGATTTTCTCAATGCTTACTAGCACTTTATCGATTCTATTTCTCGAAGCTGCAACAATCTTGTACGTGATATTTCCATCAACGATCTGTTCTCCAACTCTTGGGATGTAATGGAATTTGTCCAGAAGATATCCCGCCAAGGTTTCAAATTCGCCTTCAGGAAAATCTATTCTCAATTCCCTTTCGATATCGTTCAGGGCAATTGTTGCATCGACAAGGTATGAATTCTCATCTATCTTCTTAATGCCCATTGTCTCATGTTCGTCATATTCATCCATTATTTCACCAAATATCTCCTCAAGTATATCTTCCAAAGTCACTATACCCGCCGTTCCGCCATATTCATCTACAACGATGGCCATATGCATTTTTCTTGTTTTAATCTCTTTGAGCAACTCTGAAACAGGCATCACTTCTGGGACAAACAATGGCGTTCTCATCAGCTCTTTCACTCGAACCTTGTCCAGTACCTCCGTGCCTCTGGAAGCAATGAACGAAAGTAAGTCTTTTGCGTAGCATATCCCAATGATGTTATCTATGGTCTCCCTATACACTGGGACTCTGGAATACTCTTCCTTCATTATCAGTTCAGTAACTTCCCTTATCGTTTGCATCTCTTCAACCGCTACCACATCAACACGCGGTATCATGATCTCTTTAACAAGTGTTTCATCCATTGCAATTGTACGTTGGATCATAAGGCCCTCTTCATGATCTATGGAACCCTCTTCCCTACCCATTTCAAGATAAGACACGATATCATCTATAGTTATGAGTTGGGCATCTTGAACAACATGACCGCCAAAGAGCTTCACGAAGAGATTTGCAATCTTTACAAACATCGTTATGAACGGTGAAAGTAACTTTGAAAGTAGTGCAATGATCTTACTACTGAACTCGAAGAAACGCTCGCTGTTTTGCCTTGCCAAAATCTTCGGCGTAATTTCAGCAAAAATCAAGAGAATGAAAGTCATAACCAGTGTTGAGACGAGTGCTGAAATCGATGGTGACGTAATTAATTTTGATATGGTTACAGCTGCAATAGAAGATGCCAGTATGTTCACAAGATTGTTCGATATCAATAATGCCGTCAAAAACTTGTTGAAAACATGGATTTCGTTCATTTCTTCTTCACTTTCTTTATTCTTTACAAGATTCCTTAGCTTAAATCTACTTACAGATGTCAGTGCCGTCTCCGAAGCAGAGAAAAACGCTGAAAGCATGAGTAAAAAGACAATCGCTAGAATGTTCCACAAATAACTCAAGGGGTCTTCCACAGACATACCACCTCCATATACTCTAT
>DPIB01000102.1 GCA_003522805.1 Fervidobacterium sp.
AGTTAGTTAAAAACCTCCAAAGTCTCTTTACACAATTTACTAACGAGACTTAGAGTTTAGAGCTAGTGAGTAAATAATTAGCAGAGTTTGAGGCATGATACCTCTATATGATAGACCCACTCGGGGTCTATTTTCTTATAATACTTTAATATCGAACAATGGATAATATATGGATAATATTATAATACGGTATGTGTAAAATGTGTAAAGCCGAAAGGCCGGGGGAGAGAATGGAGGCTGAGTGAAATGGAAGAGAAAGAGAAGAGCAAAACTGACCGAAACGTCTGTAAGAAAAACAAGATTTTGTTTGATGAGGCACTGACATTTGATGATGTTCTGCTAGTACCACAGTACAGTGAGGTTCTACCTGCAGAAACTGATGTTTCTACTCGTTTGACTCGCAAGATTAAGTTGAATATTCCACTCATTAGTGCAGCAATGGACACGGTAACGGAGAATGAACTTGCAAAGGCACTTGCAAGAGAAGGTGGAGTAGGGATCATACACAAGAACATTTCGATTGAAGAACAAGCTCATGAGGTTGAATTAGTAAAAAGAACGGAGAATGGAGTCATTGAAAATCCAGTTGTCATTCGTCCCGACGATACCATACTAAACGCACTGAAATTAATGGCTGAGTACAAAATTGGTGGATTCCCTGTTGTGGATGACAACGGATACTTGGTTGGTTTGCTCACAAACAGGGATGTGAGATTTGAAACCGATGTTTCAAAAAAAGCAAGAGATCTTATGACAGAACGGAAAAAACTTATAGTCGCCAATCCGGGAATATCACTCGAAGAAGCAAAGGAAATTCTCCACAAGAATAGGATAGAAAAGCTTCCAATTGTAGATGAGAATAATAAGCTTATAGGTCTCATAACAATAAAGGACGTGTTAAGTGTCATAGAACACCCAAATGCTGCTAGAGATTCTAAAGGTCGGTTGATCGTTGGTGCTGCAGTCGGTACTGGTACCGATGTTTTTGAAAGAATTGATGCTCTTGTCAAAGTGGGAGTTGATGTTGTGGTAGTTGATACTGCACATGGTCATTCCAAAAAGGTGCTGGACACCGTAACAGAAATAAAGCGAAGATACCCAGATCTGGAAATAATTGCGGGCAATGTAGCAACAGGTGAAGCAACGAAGGCATTGATAAAGGCAGGTGCGGATGCAGTAAAGGTTGGTATAGGACCCGGTTCGATATGCACAACAAGAATAGTTGCCGGTATAGGTGTGCCACAATTGAGTGCCATAATGGAATGTGCAAAAATGGCAAAAGAATATGATACACCCATCATTGCAGATGGTGGCGTGAGATATTCAGGTGATATTGTTAAGGCACTAGCAGCCGGTGCACAGACAGTTATGCTTGGAAGTATATTCGCGGGTACTGAAGAATCTCCTGGCGAAACTGTACTATACCAAGGGAGGAAGTACAAAGTATACAGGGGGATGGGATCCATTAGTGCCATGAAGGCTGGAAGTGCTGATAGGTACTTTCAATCAGAAAACCAAAAACTCGTTCCGGAAGGAGTAGAGGGAATGGTTCCTTACAAAGGATTGGTTAGAGATGTCGTCTTTCAATTGGTTGGCGGTCTAAGAGCAGGTATGGGCTACGTTGGAGCAAGTAATATCAACAAATTATATGAAAATGCAAAATTTATAAAAGTATCACAAGCATCGGTCAAAGAAAGTCATCCACACGATATAACGATTACAAAAGAACCACCAAACTACTGGTCAAGTCAACAATGATGCAAATCGCTTGTATATACTGAAGAACTTTGAGAAACGTGAGCTTGATATCTCACGTTTCTCATTTTTTAACTATTTCTTTTCCCACTTGCTGTGAGAAGAAAGTATTAGTTTAATTCCTATTTCAATTAGAGCAGCAGCAATGATGGCTATGACGAATTCCCAAAAGCCCATTGATATAAATCCAAGTGATTGAACAACTATCAAAACACCCAAAACACTCAACCCCGCACCATTTGGAAAACTCCTTATCATGCCCACAACTCCACCGATTATTGCAATGCCACCTAAAACGAGCCACACCGAAGATGTGATCGAAAGAATTATTGAAAGCAAAATGAATATTCCAGCAGCTAAAAGTAAGATACCCCATACCATTGTAATCACCTCGCAATATGATCAATTTTAGTTAATGATCTCCTGATTTTTGATTATTCCTTGACTGGTTGATTCCCCTCCAATTTTTCAACGAAGAGTTGGTCTACGGATATTTTACCATAATTTCTCACGACCTCACTAGTAAGAGATATTACTGTGATCTCGCTATTATTCTCGATCTTTTCTGAATTCATTGTGTCGCACTTGATTTTTCCATCATTCTTCAACGTCTCAATATCTATGGAGTCTGAAATAATCTCACCAGAATTTACAATGTCTTCGACATTGATTCTACTACAAGTGATTTCACCAGAATTGGAAATCTTTTCACCTTTTACTCTGCCAACTTTTATGGCTCCATTATTTGTGAGTCTTTCGAATCGCAATTTGTCAGCCTCGATCATACCATTTTCTGATACTGTCATCGTCTCGCAATCTATTTTGTCAGCCTTTAGTGTACCGGTTACAACGAGAGACTCACACTCGACTTCTTCTGCATTTACATCGCCGTTTATTATTATCTTTTCATGTTGTAACTTAGCAGAATTATTTCTTCCATTTATGACTTGTTCATCATTGAAACTTACGTTCTTTACAAACCTATTAGAAAAAGGCATATTAAAAGCAACGACGTTGTACTTACCTTCAACATTTGCCTTTCCTTCTTCTTTTGTCAATACTAAATTCGCATTTCCTTCTATCCTACCACCATTCCAAAATATCTTCGAGTGCACAGCATTGAGATTACCGCGAATGATTCCATATAGTTGAATTTCTGTGTTGACAACAGAAACATTCCCAAGAACTTCTCCTCTCACAATCAATCTTCCGTTTGTCATAGAAATATTCTTTCTGTATGTCTCACCGTCTGCTATCTCGATAGTTCTGTCAACTATTTCTTCTGTTGGTATATTTTCAGTATCAAACAATGCATCTATCAATTTTTCTGCATCTTCAGGTAATATCTCACCACTTTCCACAGATTCTAGTATCTTCCTCAAATCCATACTTATCACCTACCATCCATCGCATTTTTGAAAAACACTACAAAATGAAAAAGACAAACAATAGAACTTATTCTTCAACCTTTATGCCAGACAGAAATGGCTTTACAACCAAATATTTGACCGTTCCAAGTATGCCATTTATAAAAAAGTTGTTTATCTCCTCCACTCTACCACTTACCTTTGGGCGGTTTCCAGAATATGTGCAACCAACTAATTCTAAATCTCCGTCTATCGTTCCACCATTCCATTTAATGGCAGAACCAACCAACTGTACATCTCCCTTTACCTCGCCGGAAAAAGATACATCACAAAATGCGATTTCAAGGTCTCCATTTATTGTCCCTTCTATAATTATCTTACTATTAACAGCCTCTACATTTCCTGTATGTTCCTCTCCTTTGCGAAGTATAAACTCTTTTCCCAAAAATGATTTTTCGTATTTCTTCTCCTTGGGTGATTGATAAGATTCCTTTTGCTTGATACTTAATATCAACTGCTCCGCTTCCTCAATAGAGATATCTTTTCTCGCCAGTGCTTCCAATATTGCCCTGATATCACTCGGAATCTCTCCCATCATTATCCCTCCCTTTTTGCTTTTTTAACAACGCTATCGCCTCTTCAACAGTGATTTTTCTTTCTTTGACAAGTTTGAATACATCGGAAGATTCAGGTTGTTCTTCCTCTGTGTCAATAGGTGTCAGCCCCATCTTGTCCAATACCTTGTCCAATCTTCCGCGTAAAGCAAAATATCCTACCCCTGTGAGTCTTTCCAATTCTTTCAAATTACCTTTGGTTCTGAGAAACATGATTATGAATTTCGTATCCTCTTCGTCTAGGAAGGCAAATGGTGGCGCTTCAAAATACCCATTCACAGCTACACCGTCTTCATCACATTTCAGCTGAGTTACTCGCATAGGTTTACCGCAAACAGGACATTTAGGTAACATCTTTGGCATCTTATCACCTCCTATGATATCATCATCATCTTTTGACTTCAAAAATATTGTATCACTTTCAAAAAAATTTGTCAATGTATGCAAAAACAATTGGAATATAGAGTACTGACATGTTTCACAAATGTTCTAGAAAATATTTGAAAATCTATGCATTTGTGGTAGAATTGAGTTGCTTTATGTTTGATTTATTCTAATATCTGGGGGGATTCTTGTGGCAAAAGAGAAGTTTAACCTTCAAGACAGGTTTTTGAACATTGTTAGGACTAAGAAGATAGAGGTAAAGGTGTATTTAGTCAACGGATTCCAAACGAAGGGGATAGTAAGGTCGTTTGACAATTTTACTGTGCTTCTGGAAAGCGGGAAGCAACAAACACTTATTTATAAACATGCAATAAGTACGATTCTTCCTGCAGAGTATATAATGCTTATGAAGACAGAAGAACAGGAAGAGCATATTGATGAAGATATACAGAGCACCGATTAGAATATCAAACTGATCATACTTGGATCAGTAATGGGGAGATGAGCAAGTTTTTCGGAAAATCTGCAGTGTTGGTCTCAGTTCAAAGTGAATTTGACATTGAGAATTTTGAATCTATCGATGAATTAGAAGAATTGTGCAAGACCTTAGGTATAGTAGCTGTAGACAAGGTTATCCAGCGTAGAAATAAAGCAGATCCGGTTTTTTATCTTGGAATCGGAAAACTGAAAACAGTTAGAGAATACTGTCAACACAACAGAATTGATTTGTTGGTTGTAGACGATGAGTTGACACCTGTCCAGCAAAGGAATATAGAAGAGTTCATGAGAATAAAAACGGTGGACCGAACTCAAGTTATTCTTGAGATTTTTTCTAAACACGCGACAACTGCTGAGGGAAAACTACAAGTAGAGATGGCGAGACTTGTTTATGAGCTTCCACGACTGAGAGGGAAGGGGCTTGAACTTTCTAACCAAGGTGGTGGGATTGGAACAAGGGGACCTGGTGAAAAGGTACTTGAACTAGATCGTAGGAGAATAAAGAACAGAATCAATAGTCTGAAAAAAGAATTAATTAAGCTAAAGGCAAATAGAGATAATATAAGAAAGTCGAGAGTCGAGAGTGGTTATTATATTGTATCTATAGCAGGATATACGAATGCAGGTAAAAGTACTCTGCTCAGTAGTCTTTCGGGAGAAAAGAATATATTGGTATCTGATAAGTTATTCTCAACTTTGAACCCTACCATCAGAAGAGTAAGTCTACCAGGTGGAAGAATAGTATTGTTTAGCGATACTGTAGGTTTCATTAGAAAACTGCCACATACTCTAATTGAAGCGTTCCATTCAACTTTGGAAGAGATACTGTACTCCGACATTATTTTGATGTTAGTAGATATCAGTGATCCATGCTATAAGAATAAGATAGTATCTTCGTATAGAGTTTTGGAAGAAATAGGTGTATTTAATAAGGAAACGATTCTTGTATTCAACAAGGTCGATTTGGTTCCTAGCGACTATCTTGAGAGTGTGAGAATAGAGTATCCTGATGCAATTTTCATTTCAGCGAAATTAGGCATAGGTATAGAGAACCTTCTTGAGAGAATAAGCCAGTATACTCACAATTCTGATATATATGCTAGAATAAAATTTAGGTACTCCGAAAAGGGCAATATCTTGAAGTTTTCTGAATTTATAGATATTGATGTTCTTGTGGAAAATGATGGATACTGTGTATATGATATATGTGGGCCTGAAAAAATCGTTGAAAAAATACTGAAATCTATAGACTTTGTCAAGGAAGGAGATGTAAGATGAAAAAATGTATTGTATTTGTATTACTCTTTGTTTTATACGTTTTGGCTTTACCCTCTTATCTTCCACCTGTTGAAAACTCTTACGTGACAGCTACATTCCTTGAGTTTCGTTCAACTGGAAGTGTCCCACATTTCCATTCAGGTACTGATTTTAGTACTTTCTTAAAGGAAGGAATTTCAGTAAAGGCAGCGGAAAATGGATATTTGGTGAGGCTTGAAATAGACGAGGACAGTATATATGGAATGACTGTAGTTTTGCAGCATGACGATGGATACAGAACTTTATACGCTCATCTTTCGAAATTCGCTGAGAAGACAGATAAGATAGTTGAGATGTTAACTACTGAATTTGGAAAGCAGAGAATCGTTGTTGAATTCCAATCCGACGACATAAGATTTTCAAAAGGTGAGAACATCGGATATTCTGGAAAAACGGGCGAGGCTTCTCAGGCCCATGCACACTTCGAAGTTAGGGATGAAGAAGAAAAAAACATATACGATCCCCTCGATTTTGTTGATAAGAGTCTGTTGAGACCTGTTCAGATGGGAATTATGATCAAGAATATAGTTATCGATGGAAAAGAATATCAGTATCAAGCTGGGAAAGTATATCAATACAGTGGTGACTTTCCGAAAATAGCTGTGGAGACTTACACAGAATTAGCAAAAAATTTACTTGGTGTTAAAGAAATAAAGATGTACTTTTCTGATGATTTAGTGTATCATATAATACTTGATAAGCTTCCTATGGAATGCTGGGAAAAACCTTATGATTTATATGATGAGAAGACGATGATGACGAGTTTAATTTATCGTGGCTACTATAAGCTCTATACATTAGATGATTTGCCATATGTGAAGGTAAACAAACTAAACAGCTTGAGTAACTATGATTCTGGACAGTATTTAGTTACTATCGAGATAAAAGACGCGCTTGGAAATGTTGGAATGTTCTCCCTCAAGCTTGTTAGAAGATAAGAATTAGAATAGAATAAGCTAAGAAGGTGATCTTCCGATGTTTTTTAAAAAGAAGCAAAGAAGTAATCGAGAACTTGAGGTTAATCCATTCTATAAGGACAAGAATGCACTTGTACTGTACATAAAGTGTGATAAATGTGGTGAAGTCTTCAGAAGTCATTTAAGAATTGGCTACGATTTTATCATCAATTACGATGATAGATCCGCACCTTTTATGATCGATAAGGTATATGTAGGCTCAAAATGTCCCAATAAGATCGAAATAAAAGCAAAATTCACTGGTTCATACAAGCCAGTGAGTATTGAAATAGACGGTGGAAAGTTCATCTCAAGAGAGACTTACGAAGAGGAGGCTGAGGGATGAAAAGGTTTTTTACCAGTGAAAGCGTGACGGAAGGTCACCCAGATAAGATGGCGGATCAGATAAGTGATGCCATCTTAGACGCGATTATTGCACAAGATTCTAAGGCGCGTGTTGCAGTGGAAACACTCTTGACGACAGGTGTAGCTATCGTTGCAGGTGAAGTCACAACAAAGGCCTATGTTGATGTTCAAGACATAGTAAGAAAAACGGTACTTGACATTGGCTACACGAGAGCAAAGTATGGTTTCGATGGTGAGACTTGTGCAGTTCTTTCATCGATCCATAGTCAATCTCCAGACATTGCGCTTGGTGTTAACAAGGCGGCAGAGTTTAAACAAGGTGAGAGGGCAGCAGATGAACTTGAAGAACTCGGTGCTGGTGACCAAGGAATGATGTTTGGTTATGCAACAAACGAAACAGAAGAACTCATGCCACTTTCGATAGTACTTGCTCATAAGTTGGCTATGAGGCTTGCAGAAGTTAGGAAGAACAAAACTATACCATTTTTAAGGCCTGACGGTAAGACACAGGTAACTATAGAATATGACGAAAACGATAAGCCCATAAGAGTAGATACAGTGTTGATATCTACGCAGCATGAACCGGAGGTTACGATTCCTGAAGTCAAGGAAGCACTTATGAAGTACGTTATTGATCCAATCATTCCAGCAGAGCTTAGGGATGACGAGATGAAGATACTGGTCAATCCGACGGGCAGATTTGTTATGGGAGGCCCATCAGCTGATACTGGTTTGACGGGCAGAAAGATAATAGTTGATACTTACGGAGGTGCCATACCTCATGGTGGTGGTGCATTTAGTGGGAAGGATCCAACTAAGGTAGACAGATCTGCTCACTACTTTGCTAGGTATGTGGCAAAAAACATCGTTGCAGCAGGCCTTGCTGATAAGTTCATGATCGAAGTTGCGTATGCTATAGGTGTTGCGAAGCCGCTTTCGGTCATGATAAATACGTATGGTACCGCAAAAGTAGACGAAGAAAAGCTCATGAGAGTTATCATGCAGTTGTTTGATTTTAGACCAGGAGCTATAATTAAGAAACTTAATTTGTTGAGACCGATATACAAAAAGACTGCTACATATGGACATTTTGGTAGAAATGACCCAGATTTTACTTGGGAAAGAACAGATATGGTTAATGAATTAAGGTCAGCTTTTAATATGTAAAAAATGAATAGAAATGGGAGGTTAATGGTTTTATGCCGAATATAAAATCAGCTGAAAAGAGAGTAAAGATATCGGAAGATAGAAGAGTTTTGAATAAGGCTTACAAAACAAGTATGAAGAACAAGACGAAGGCAGTTTTGAAAGCAATTGCCGAAGGGAAGACAGAGGAAGAGATTCAGCAACTTTTTGTAAAGGCTCAGAGTGCAATTGACAAGGCTGCGAGAAGAGGAGCAATTCATAAGAATCAAGCCAGTAGGAGGAAATCACGATTAGCGGCAAAGGTAAAAGCCTATATTGCTGCTAAAGAACAAGGGGTGTAACGATGTCATTCTATTACGTGATGGAACTTGATGTTAA
>DPIB01000028.1 GCA_003522805.1 Fervidobacterium sp.
AGAGAAACAATAGAAAATCGTTATATGGCAGAATGGGTATTCGATAAACCATTCTTTATCATACTCAACGTAGCAGTTGGTGGATATTGGCCTGGATATCCAGACCAAACAACGAAATTTCCACAAGCCATGTATATAGACTACATAAGAGTCTACTCAAAGGATAAATAACAAACTATGTTCACAATATCTCACAATTATCTCACATAGAAAAAGGAGGTTGCGTCATGGAAAGAGATGTAAAGAAACTGATTTCTCAGATGACTTTGGAAGAAAAGGCAAGTCTTTGTTCGGGATTGGATAATTGGCGTACAAAACCAATTGAAAGACTCGGCATACCTTCGATAAGGATGTCGGACGGACCACATGGATTAAGAAGGGAACCAGATACACCAGAAGAAGCAAAATTGGGGCCGAGCGTCCCTTCAACTTGCTTTCCAACTGCCGTTACAACTGCAAGTTCTTGGGATAAGAAACTAATTGAAGAGATGGGAAGGGCATTGGCAAGAGAGTGTCAAGCAAACGGTGTTGACATAATCTTAGGACCGGCAATAAACATCAAAAGATCTCCACTCTGTGGTCGAAACTTTGAATATCTGTCTGAAGACCCATACCTTTCAACGCAGATGGCTACAGCCTACATAAAAGGCGTGCAAGGAGAGGGAGTAGGTACATCGCTTAAACACTTTGCTGCAAACAATCAAGAACACAGAAGAATGACTGTTGATGAAATAATCGATGAGCGAACGCTGAGAGAAATATACTTGGCAAACTTCGAAGGTGCGGTAAAAGATGGTAAGCCGTGGACTGTAATGTGCTCATACAATTCTGTAAACGGTGACTTAGCATCCGAAAACAAATATCTACTTAGAGACGTACTCAAGAATGACTGGGGATTTGAAGGGTTCGTAGTCTCAGACTGGGGCGCTGTGAACGATAGAGTCAAAGGATTGATCGCGGGACTTGACCTTGAAATGCCAACAAGCTTTGGAAACAGGGATAAACTCATCGTAGAGGCAGTCAAATCTGGAAAGCTCGATGAGAAAATCCTCGATGATACAGTTGAAAGGATATTGAATATAGTCTTTAAAGCAATAGATAGCAGAAAGCCCGGTGCAACGTATGATAAAGATGCGCACCACAAGTTGGCAAGAAAAATAGCAAGTGAGAGTATGGTACTTTTGAAAAACGATGACAAGATACTGCCATTGAAAAAGGAAGGAAAGATAGCAATAATAGGTGCGTTTGCAAAGCAGCCAAGATACCAAGGTGGCGGTAGCTCACACGTCAATCCAACAAAAATTGACAATGCACTTGAAGAAATCCAGAAGATAGTCCAAGATAATGCAGAGATACTTTACGCTGACGGTTACAAAATGGATAGTGAGGAGATCGACCAATCGTTGATTCAAAAGGCCGTTGAAATATCCAAGTCCTCAAATGTCGTTGTCATATTTGCTGGACTTCCAGAACATTACGAATCGGAAGGTTACGATAGAAAACACATGTCGCTACCTGATGCGCACAATCAATTGATACAGGAGATAACAAAGGTACAACCGAACGTAGTCGTTGTACTGAGCAACGGTTCTCCTGTTGAGATGCCTTGGGTCGATTCTGTAAAAGGCATTTTGGAGAGTTATCTCGGTGGTCAAGCATCCGGTGGAGCTGTTGCAGATATACTCTTTGGCGTTGTCAATCCATCGGGAAAATTGGCAGAGACATTCCCGAAGAAACTAAGCGATAACCCATCATACCTCAACTTCCCAGGCGAGGGTGATAGAGTCGAGTACAGAGAAGGTATATTCGTTGGATACAGATACTATGATAAAAAACAGATGGAACCACTCTTCCCATTTGGTTACGGATTGAGCTACACGACATTTGAATATAGTAACATGTGGGTTAGCAAGAGAGAAATGAACGATGATGAAACTGTTGAAGTAAGAGTAAAAGTAAAGAACACAGGAAATGTCAAAGGAAAAGAAGTAGTCCAGCTCTACGTGAGAGACTGCGAGAGTACAGTTAACAGACCAGAAAAAGAATTAAAAGGATTTGAAAAGGTTGAACTAGAACCTGGCGAAGAGAAGATAGTAAGTTTCATACTAGATAAACGTGCATTTGCCTATTACAATGTAGAACTAAAAGATTGGCACGTAGAAAGCGGAGAATTTGAAATACTTGTTGGTAAATCCTCTCGTGACATAGTCTTGAGAGAAAAGGTAATAGTGAACTCCACAGTACAATTGAAGAAAAGATTTCACAGAAACTCATACATAGGGGATATAGTGGACGATCCAAAAGGATATCAGATAGTTATGGACCTCATCGAAAAAATGCGACAATCTGGCAAAATATCGGAAAATGATGAAAAAGCGCTCAAAGACATATTCCAAGGCTGGTTAAGATATCAACCAATTAGAGCGGTAGTCAACTTCGGCGGTGGATACATGACTGAAGAGATGCTCGATAACATCCTCAGAACATTGAACGAAGGAATCGAATGATAACTCAAAACTCTAAGCAAACTCTAAGTATACTCTAAGTACACTCTAAGCAAAGATGAGTAAGATATATTTAGTTTGAAACAAAAAAACTTCATACCCTACCCCTCCCCCCAGGTGTGTGGAACCGATGAATATAGTCGATGCGTATTATTCTAATAGTACGCATCGATTTTTTTACCGTATTGCGTAGAAAAAGCGGCCTTCCTCACAGTTATTATCAGCCAAGCTACTTAAGGCGATGATAAATTAGAGTTACCAAATTTGACAAATGGTGAAAAATAGTGATAAACTTTACATAAAGATAGAATTAGTTTATTTCTATCAAAATGATTAAACTTGGTTGATTTAGAAAGGGGCGGTCAGAATTATGAAAAACACTCTTTGGGCTGTAATTTTAGGTATATGTCTTGTCGTAAGTGCATCCATCGTTTCTTTTACATTTTATAAGGTAAGGTCATTGGATAACGCGCTTAGCGTTGTAGGTTCAGCAAGGATAAGGGTAAATTCTGATATTGTACGATGGACTGCGATGCTTAGTACAACTATCCCCGAGGAGAATCTTAAAGATGGGTATAGAAAGATGAGTAACGACTTGAATCTGGTATTGGAGTTCTATAAGAAAAATGGAATTGATACGAAAACACTTGCAATTTCTCCTGTTTCCGCGGAACGACCTTGGATATATGGTAGTCAGCAAGATGTAAAGGAAACTATCTTAAGGCAGACCGTGGAGATGCAGTCAAGCGACCTTGAAAAGGTCACAACTTTAGCAAAGAACTTCCAAGAGTTGCTCGATGAGGGAGTTAATTTCTCAACACAGTCTTTGGAGTATTACTATTCTAAGCTACCAGATTTAAGAGTAAGTTTACTGACAGAGGCCATGAACGATGCCAAAGCAAGGGCGGAAAAGATTGCCCAGAGTTCTGGGAAGAAAGTTGGCAGTCTAAAATCTGCAAGTATGGGCGTTGTCCAGGTCCTTGCTCCAAATTCAACGGAAGTAAGCGACTATGGTAGCTATGATACTGCAACGATAGAAAAAGAGGTAATGGTAACTGTAAGAGCTACCTTTTTGTTGAAGTAATTTGTACTGATCAGCTTATCTGATTATCTGGTGCTAATTACCAAAGAATCGAAAGAATCACAAATTTCTGGAGGATTATGAAAATTCGGCGAGAGACACATTGATGTCGTTCAACTAATCGATATGGTGTGTAAAAAGATGCGTACCATCTACTTGGTACGCATCTATTTTTTTCAGTTCCATGCACCTGGGGGGATGGTATGAAATTTCTCGTTTCAAACTAAATATATCTTACTCAGCTTTGCTTAGAGTGTACTTAGAGTATACTTAGAGCTTGCTTGGAGTTTCATCGTATGTTATTTTCCTGAGTTTGACACTTGCAAAAAATTAGAAAACTCTAAACGAAGCATGAATAAACATCAAAATAAATGTTTTTTACCTCTTCATTTTTGCCTTATAGTCACTACATGCCTCACTTTTCCTTTATGCATCGAACTTTATGCCACTTTTTTCATAAAAGCACATCGGTCTTTTTGAATTGTTGATGTTTGAACGTTATCGAAATAATAGTTGTCTAATTCTTATGTAATTATCGGTATTTAGCTTGCGGTAGTTTCATCTTTTGGGGGAGAAAACGGGAGGTGGAGTATTATGGGGATTGGTTCAAGGTCGTCGTTATTTTGTATACTGATTCTCCTAGTATTTTCGGTTGTGTTTACATTTGGAACTTCTTTTTTTATTCCGAGTAATAGTGACTTTTTAGTTTTTGTTTCAGGATTTACCGATTTTTTGGGTTTGGATAGTGATTCATCACTTGGTTCAATGCTAATTTTTGGTAAAGACTCTTCTGGGCAGTTTATTTTTGACAATCTTTACACAATACTATCTGGAGATGTCGGAAGTCTTGAAAACGTTGAGTTAGACATATCAAGCTTGCCCATTGGGGTGATTTTCGGTGAAGATACACCTGAAGATTCTATAATTGAATTTCTATCATATCTTTCATATACTACTCCAGAAATAGTAAGTTTATCTGAGTCTGAGAAGGAAATAATAGCTGGACCCAATAAGTTTTTCATAGTCAAATCGGGGAAAAGGTCCTATCTCTGCTTTTCAGACATCTCAAGAAGGTTCGTCAAAGATATGCTCTCTGGGAAGTTGAGTAAAACTACTGTAGAAATTCCAGATGGCCTTGCATTCTATTACAAGAGTTTGAGAGGTACTCCACTGGGAGATATACTGTATTCGCTTGGTGATTTCTACGGCAAACCAGTCTCCGAGGAGATATCTGCAAAAATGGTTGACGGCAAACTCACGTTCGATGTGACTATTAAAAAAGAAACCTCAGAATATGAAAAATCAATAATCAAAGAATTAGAGATATCAACAACCGATGATTTGGATATGATTAAAGATGCAGATATGGTGATCCGTGGAGTGGGCAAACTTGGTTATGCATTTGCTTATGGATTGTTGAATCTTTCTGGTGTTGAACTAAAGAAGAACTATTTTGAATCTTTCTTGTTCTCTAGCTCATCAAAGAGCGATAGCGTTCTATTTTCAGCCAAATACAGATCAGACTACAGCAAGGAAGTTATCGATAATATGGCTTCAGAACTTTCAGATTATTTCAACAGTGT
>DPIB01000129.1 GCA_003522805.1 Fervidobacterium sp.
TTCACTTAGATTTTACATTGGCTAGGGTGTATTTATTAGTATATTTTATATCTACAGATATGCGAAAAGAAGTATAAGGACTAAAGAAAGGAGAGAAGCATCGATGGATAACACATCATCATCCAAACAGATCAGCACTGAGAAGAAGCTGATAATTTTCACGTCGCTATTCATAACCGGCATAACCGTATCAAATGTGATTACAGCAAAGATCGTTAAGATCGGAATCTTTGTCTTCCCAGCCTCGGTATTGAGTTATACGCTTACTTTCATAATATCCAACATGGTTTCTGATATACTTGATAAGAAATACTCCAGCTATCTCATATGGGTAGGTTTTCTTGCGCAGGCAGTCGCGAGTGTTTTGATCTTGTTAGGATTATTCATGCCAGCAGAATCGGCCGATAGGGGAGAAGCTTACAGATTACTGCTTGGGATGAACTGGAGATTTACTTTGGCAAGTTTTTGTGCTTATGGCGCATCCCAGTTCCTTAATTACTATATCTTCAATTCTAAATTTCTGAAAAAACCATTTCTAGCGAATCTGGTTTCAGTTTTAGTTGCACAATTGCTAGATACAACCGTGTTCACATTTGTTGCTTTTTCAGGAGTATATCCTGGCCTTTGGACTATGATATTGTCTCAGTATGCAATTAAGATTATAATAGTAGTTGTATCAAATCCTATTTTTCTATTAACAAAGAAATTGAAGTAGTTATTTTGGAACACAATAGGATGTGATAATATATGGAAGGTGATATATCTGTTCTGGGTTAAGACATATGATTATCCTGGCACTCTGAATATGGCAGTTGATGTTGCAATTGGTGAATTGGCGCACGATGTTTTTCTTCGGTTCTACACGTGGCAACGTCCAACCCTGTCATTGGGAAAGCACCAAGATGGTCTCGATCTGGACAAAGACTACATAAAGATGAATGGACTTGATGTGGTTCGCCGTCCATCTGGTGGACGGGCAGTCCTTCATTGGGACGAACTGACCTACTCAGTTGTTATTCCCAATACCCATGATTTGTTCAATACGAAAGTGCTTGAACTGTACAATCTACTTTCGGGAATTATTGTCGATGGACTAAATGATATTGGATATCCAGTCAAGATCGTTGAAGGGCATAGAAAACCAGTAAGTAGTGTTTGTTTTCAAGTTCCATCGATCTATGAAGTAGCTTTGGATGACGTAAAGGTCATAGGTAGTGCACAGACCCGAACTCAAAAATATATCCTGCAACATGGTTCGATAGTCCTGATTCCTCATGAGGAAATAAAGCAATGTTTTACGAATACCAAACATTTGGATATTCCACTCATAGGACTTTACAGCTATTTTGAAAGGTCGATAGACGAGATCGCTGATGCCATAAAAAATAGTTTCGAAAGGTATTTTGGAAGATCAATGGAACTGAAAAACAGTCAGTTTGATGAGATATTGAACAGGGCAAACGAAATGGAAGGTATGTTTGTATGGAAGAAATAACATGCGAGGGTGTATTGTATGTTGTGGGTACGCCGATCGGAAATTTGGCAGATGTCACTTTGAGATCGCTCGATACACTAAGAGGTGTTGATCTCATAATTGCTGAAGATACGAGGCGGACTTTGAAACTCCTCAGCCATTTTGAAATTTCCAAGCCAATTGAATCGTTCAACGAGCGCAATTCAGTTAGGAAAATAGACAAAATAGTTGAGCTATTGAAGACGGGTAAGAAAGTAGCGTTGGTCTCAGATGCAGGCATGCCCGTAATCTCTGATCCTGGAGCAAACTTAGTTAAGAAATGCCACCTGGAAGGTATAAAAGTTGCAATAGTTCCGGGTCCAAGTGCATTGACAAGTGCTGTGGCGCTCAGTGGTTTCGGTGGTAATAAGTTCTATTTCATTGGTTTCATGCCGAAAGATAAGAACCGTAGAAGGTTGTTGAGAAAGCTTGCAGAAGATGAATTGATCGAAAGGATAGTGTTCTTTGAAAGCCCGGAGAGGTTGAGAAAAACGTTGGAAGATATCTCAAATATACTTGGAAATAAAGAGATCTTCATTGCTCGTGAGTTGACGAAGATCCATGAAGAGCTTTTTTATGGTACAGTATCGCAGGCTTTGGAACATTTCAAAGAGGTGCGTGGAGAGTTGACGATCGTTTTGAATTTGAAAGATATTGGTAAGAGTGATAATAAAGGTGCTAACGGTGAGAAGTATGCTGAAGATTGAAAGTGGCTGTTTGCGTGGCAAGAAAGTAGATACTGTGAAAGATATGCGAACAAGATACACTGCTGCGATAGTTAGAAGAAGTTTGGCAAATATGGTTGATTTTGAAAATAAGCTATGTGCCGATATATGTTGTGGAAGCGGAGTAGTTGGCTTCGAAATGATCAGTAATGGTGCAAAATGTGTAACGTTCGTTGATACGTCAAACTTGTCCGTTGCAACTGTGAAGAGAAACTCTGAGAATCTATCAGTTGATCATTCAGTAGTAATAATTAAAAATGATGCACGTAGGTTTCTGGAGTCATACAATGGGTTTTTCGATATCATCTATTCTGATCCACCATACGAACTTGGAATCGTCGAAGATATCATAAAAAGAGTGCATAATGTGATGAACGAAGAATCTATTTTTATACTTCAATGCTCAAAAAGGGAGAAACCAGTAGATAGTATTTTGAAAAATGTAAGAATCATCAAAGAAAGGGATTATGGCGACACTTTTCTCCTCTTTTTCGAAAAAATTAGAAACTTGTGATATAATTACTTTTGTATTGATACAGTGATATTATGCGTATTATGGAGGTGTGAAGATGACTTTTTCTTTCGCTAGAAGAGAAAAAGAGGTTATTGCAAAGTTAATAGAACTCTCGGAAAAAACTGTTGAAGTTACGACCATTCTCAAAGTTTTTTTTGAATGCTTTTTCTCAAATGAATGTAAGAGATTTTCAGATGCGTTTGATCAAGTTAAGCAAGTTGAACGCGAGGCGGACGAAATTAGGAGAAATATAATAGCCGAAACTTATAAAGGATTATTCCTACCCGATATGCGAGAAATAATCCATTCACTCACAGAAGGAATAGATAGAGTTGTAAATAAGTGCGAATCGGTGAGTAAGATTTTGAATTATCAGAAACCGTACGTACCAGAGCAAATAAGAGAGGAGATGATTTCCCAGATTGATTTTGGAATAAGAGCAGCACAGTCTTTTACAACTGCTGTGCGAAAATCGTTTGATAACATAGATGAAGTACACCAATACGTGCTTGAAGTCGAGAATCATGAACACGATGAAGATATGGTTGAAGGAGCAATTTTGAAGGAGATCTTTTCACTTGACTTGCCACTTGCCGAGAAATTGCAACTCAAAGAATTAGTTATAAACATTGGAGATATAGTTGATAGGACAGAGGACGCATCAGACATATTGGAGGTATTGTTATTAAAACTATCATACTGATAGTATTGTCTGTTATGCTGATTATCTGTATACAAGTTCTAGGAGCTGAATATTTTGTCTATTATGATTCGCTAATTCCTATTTATCGTTCGCTCTATGAAATAGAACCGTTTTTCGAATATACTCACGTAGTAAAGATACAATATGAAAGGCCACGAACTGAGATTGTGAAAATAAGAGAGGGACATCAACCAACGATCTTGATACACGGAATAGACCCTTGGGAGATAAAAGGCGTTTGGACAATTTACAAGAAGGCGTTCATTGAGAGTTGGAAAAGGCTGTTGCCTGCAGAGTATGGGTTATATATTTTCATCTATCCTTCTCTTGATGTACCACTAGAACAAATTGCTGAGAAACTTGTGGAAGAGATCTTGAAGTTCGATGAGAAGGTCAATATATATGCTCATAGCATGGGCGGTTTGATTGTCAGGTATATGCTATGTAACAAGGAAGTCCGATCGCAAATAGGTAAAATAATCTTTGCAGCTACACCACACATAGGTTCACCATTTGCAGATTTCATAATTACAGATAAGAAGCTGCTTAAGCTGCATCCTAAATGGAACCTGATAAAAAGCATGTTGATTTCAGCTAATCTGACAGGTTCGTTCATAGAAGCGCCGAACTACAGCTATCTGATTTTCGGAAAGACACATCCTGAAATACCATCGGGAATAGAATTTATCAATTTTGCAGGTTCCGTACCCAATTCACTGATAGAATCTTTCAGAAACTCTGTCGAAACCAATTTTCTCACAACGCAAGGGCTCAACTTGTTGGCAATCATTTCAAAACTTTTATATGACCCTGACTCGGATTTTGTTCAGAATGATGGGATGGTACCACTTAAAAGTGCAACTTATTTTGGCAATGCTGTAGTTTTTGATGGGTACGACCATGCAGATTTTATTTTGAGTGATATAATAATAAACGAAGCTATAAAATATCTGTATTTCTCCCAATCAACCACTGTTTTCGAAGGACTTGGTAGAAAAGGTGCCTCAGTTAATCGGTGAAAAGTCAACTACCCACGGCCTA
>DPIB01000205.1 GCA_003522805.1 Fervidobacterium sp.
TTAGACCAGCCTGAGAGAATAAGGGTCATTTGACCAAACTTCTTTCAAAATCTCCCACCTCTATAGGTGGCGGGATGGTTTAACCTTTCTCACCTTCAAATTGTATATTTCCTCTGACTATGAAAAATGCAATGATTAGTGCTACTATGAGTAGTATGACACCCATTGCAGCCGCGTATCCTATGTTGAAGAACTCAAATGCTTGCTTATTTATGTACAAAGAGAGCAGCAGAGTTGAATTACCTGGTCCACCACCGGTCATGACATACACTTCTGAGAAGATACGGAGTGCATCTATCAATCTCAACAGTAGCGCTGTTGCAATAGTTGGCCTGAGATATGGAATGATGATCTTGGTTATCTTCTTCCAGAAACCTGCACCATCTATCTGAGCTGCCTCGATGTACTCCTTTGGCATACCTGATAGTCCTGCATACATGAACATAAACATAAATGGCCACATACGCCATATATCCTGAATAATGACCATACTGTATGCGAAATTTGGTTCAGCAAGCCAAGCCTTAACACCAAAACCGAGCTTTTCCAGAATAAAGCTGATCATGCCATACTCAGGTTGCAAGAGCATTCGCCATGTAAGACCTGAAATGACAGGTAGCACAAAAACTGGCAAGAGCAATAGTGAACGCACTACATCGTAGAATTTTCCATCGCGATTCAACAGAATGGCGACAAAGAATCCTATGATTGTCTCTATCGGAAGTGCTATCACTATGAATCCAAGTTGCAACCATAAGGAATGTAGAAACTCCCTATCTTTGAACAAAGACAGATAATTCCCAAATCCAAGAAACTTCTTAGAATCCGATTGGAATAAATTCCAGTCGTATGTGGACATGTAAATTGAGTAGAATATCGGATAAACAAGTATGGAGATTACCAATATTAATGCAGGAAGTATGAAAATCCAGTGTTTGAAAGTACGTTTCTTGTTCATATAGTTGCTTACCACCCTTCGACCGCATTTCCTAAGTTTTGGCTTTTTAGAACAGTGGGGGCAATTGCCCCCACCGCTTGTTAAAAGCTGTTCAACAAATCCAAGAATCAATAACCTGATTTCTTGAGTAGGTCGTTGAGATCATCTTTCATCTTCTTGACAGCGTCTTCAGGAGTTACCTTCCCACTTATCGCTGCAAGCCAGTTATCTCGTATGATCTGTGATGCTTCAGGATATTTTGGGAACCTTGGCCTTGCAATGGAACCTTTCATAGAATCGAATATCGCTTTGAACCAAGGTCTGTCTTTATTGATAGTAGGATTGAGTAATATGTCTGATCTTGCAGGTGTAAATCCTTTTGGAACGAGCTTTGTTCCAGTTTCAAGAGATGCCCACCAGTATGCAAACTCAGCTGCGGCTTCTTTATTCTTGGAGGCATTTGGCATTCCAAGTACCCAACATCCTCTGATAGCTGATGCACCTGCTGGGCCAACTGGTGGTGCAGAGTACGTAATCTTACCAGCAACTAACGAAGAATTAGGATCTTCATGTTGCGGAACAAGAGCAGGCCATTGGAACATAGTAAATACCTTACCTTGATTAAATGCAGCAATTCTTTCGGAATGTCCCATAGCAAGTGCACCCGGAGGTGAGAATTTTAAGAGCTCTTTGTAGAAATTGATTGCCTCAACCGCTTTTTTGTCATCCAATGCAACGACAACTTTATTGTTAATGACTTCTAAAGGCCTTGTCCCGAATCCTTCAAACATGAATATTGCCTCAGCTGTAGTGCCTTCTGCTTGTGCTGTGAATGGTGCGAAACCATAGATTCCTTTTGTCGAGAAGAACTCTGCCATATCTCTAAGTTCTTTGAACGTTTTTGGTACGGCAAGATCGTAGCCGTACTTACTCTTGAATTCTTGTTTGTTTTTTGGATCGCTTATGAGATCTTTTCTCGTGACCCAAATGTAGACGTTCGCATTTACAGGCATGCCTACGAAAGTTCCCATCCACTGAGCGGCCTCAAATGCATTTGGTGCAAAGATAGAAAGGTTAGGTTTTTTGTATACTTTACCAGTACTCCAGTTGTTGAATGGAGTGAACAAGTGTGCCAAGGCAGGAACGTAAGGTTCGTCAACTGTGACAAGATCATAATCAGTCTTATCAGTTGATACACTGACACCAATCTTCTGAAGCAGATTACCAGAAGGTATGAGTTCAAGAACAACTTTGATACCAGTTTGCTTCTCAAAATCAGGAATACCTTCCTTCAACGCCTGAGTCAATGCATCATCCCAAGCAAGTACCTTGATCGTCGTGTTGTACGGCGCCGAAAATGCGAAAAACACTGTGAAAACTAGCAGCAAAACACTTATGACCCTTCGCATCTTTTTCCCCCCTTTGAAAGGATGTGGTCCAGATAACTAACATTAATTATATGATAACGTTATCATATTAGACCACAATTTTAGTAATTGACAAAGACCGATTTATGAGCTTTTATTGAAGCAATAGTGGAATATATGATATCTCATTCTCTTTGCGTCAAATTTCAAGTGTTATTTTGCACAAACTACCA
>DPIB01000025.1 GCA_003522805.1 Fervidobacterium sp.
GGATAAGTCCTAAATGGATTTGCATATGGCTCAAAGATTAACGCTTCCGGGTCTACCCCTGGCAACAATTTCTCAGCAGTAGTCCTTTTTGTTGCCAATGTTGCCCCCATAGTTGAAGCAAGTACAGGATCTTCTACCTTTACAATAGGTGGCAATATGGGGTCTTTCATGATCCAGAAGATTGCGTTGAGTGGCTCTTCTATCTTATCCACCCTGTTTGGAGACCACAATTTCGATTTTATAGCCCTGCCATTACCATTTCGTACATCTTCCATAACCGGTACTAACTTACCATCCTCATCTACTGTGATACCACAATTTTGGATTGTCAGTAGGTACTTATTGTCATCACTTGTTAGAGGATAATCAGAAGTTTTATCAAAGTACGATGGTTCAAGCGCAATAGAAGAAAGGTCTTCCAAATTGATGACTAGTGCATCATCATGCACGATCGTTATATCATACTTTCCACCATGTTTTGCATGTGTCAATGTGGATTTTCCCGAACCAGATAGGCCAAAGAACGCGGCAACATAACTCGAGCCATTGAATTCGTACTTCTTTAACCCACCATGGCAAGCAGCGTATCCTTGCCTATTTCCAACTGACCATCCAAGTGTCAATGTACCTTTTTTAAACTCACCAAAATAACGTAAGCCAAGAAGTGCTGCACAATTATTCTTCGGATCAAAAAGTGCTAATCCTCCAGGAAAATCTGGATGGCACCAGTCTGGGTCTGTGAATATGTATATATCCGTTTCATTGAGTTTTTTTGATCTTTCGTACATCAGGGCATACTCAGGTGTTAGGTCTTGGAAATTCAAGAGCCAGTTATAAACGGTGTTTTCAAATCCTTCAGGTATGAGAACATGGTTTTTCACCATAAAGTCTTCATGCAATCCTGTGTAACTTATCGCATGGTACATTTTTCTGAATCTTGTGTTGTATACAGCTTCACGAATTATCTCGGCAAAATAGTCTTCATTCACGCCAGGAACACCTATTATCTTTCTTGCACCTGCAAATCTTCCGACCGTTGCACCATCGTTAAAAAGAAGTATCTTGCTGCCTTCATCAAGATTCAACAATTCTGGCTTATAAACTGGCAGGTCTGTGACTACTGTACCTAATGAAGAAACTGCTTTCTTGTAAGCCTCTCTCCTAGATGTGAGTAGTTCTACGTTGTTACCATAGAACGCTGTTTCAATAGTTGTCTTAAGTCTTGAAAAATTCGATTTGCTAACGTTTTGCCACTGCCATTTTCCTATAGTTGCCATGGTCATCCTCCCCTCTGAGATGTCTAATCACAATCCTTCCCTCACAAACAAAAGAAAGCGATAAACTTTCTTGATATTTTTCTAATTTTCTTGTTAACATCCACTAGCATGGAACAGCAAATTCTCAACACATATCTATTCTATTATTATTCTCAAGAAAGTTTAAATCCAGCTTTCCTTGATATCAGTCCACATGGTTGTAAATACTCAAGAAATCATTAAAAAATAATGAATAAACGACTTTTTTCACGTTTACCACGTTTGCTATCAATAATAGACCCTCATGACTAAAGCCACGAGTCTCCTGCTTCTTTGACCAGATTTGCTACTTTAAACCATCCCACCCCTACTATTTCCTTTATTTCTATCTTGTTCTTTCGCAATTCGAAGCAGTATTTCCAAGTATGGAGCATTTTGTGCCTATATTTCACGCACCAGACCACATGGTACTGTAAGGAATGTACGTATCCCCTAACATGATGAACTGATACTACTCTCACCACCTCATTAATATGATTATATCATATGTGAATTAGATTCCAGCAATTTTGTGAACTTGGGTTCTGCTTACATGACACAATGACAGCACTTTTCCTTATGTTTATAGACGCAATAATGCGAGTACTCATCCCTCAAAGGCAAGTTTCTCAATATCGGCAATGGCTTTTGATACTCTTTCAAACATATGACTAGAAAAATGTTGGTTAGAAATCCCGATAGAATACTTGAACTCCTTGAATTTACGGCTATCCAAATTGAGTGAAATTCACATTTTTAGAAAATTGAACTAAACTACTGACGCATGTGTCAAAATTATAGTGTATAATAGAAATATTTAGAAGGATGAAACTATGGATCTGCGAAGTTGATCTTACTTGTCATTACTAACGGAAAATAATCAAATAAGGTGGTGATCGTGCATAGTAACAAATAGCATCGCATGATATTCTTATCTAAGTAACACATATCATAACGTTGTTGACAGAAAGGGGCGAGTTTATGAGGAAACGGTGGTTCTATATACCTATATTTGTGTTTTTCGTGATAATGCTCGTAGGTTGTACTTCACTACTCAACCAACTTCCAGCTGAAGTTTCTGATTTGAGTACGCTGAAGAGTACGGATCGACTGTATATACTGACTGTATTTGTCGATGAAGATGTAGAGGATTTGATAAATGATTTGGCATCCGTAGAAACGGGAACGGGTACAGAAACTTTGTACAACATCTACGCAGTTTACGAAGATCATCCAACTGCAGTACAAAAGCTTAGAAGTATGTTGAATTCTTCAAAAAGTTTAACTTCGATGACCGATTTAGAGGTACCAATCGTTGGGAATGCAAAAGCAGACATACTGGAAGCCCTTAGCTCTGGTGGAATTCCAGCAAGCGTTCAAAAGTTCTTGCTTAAGGTACCAACTCCAGGAACTGTCACAAAGGGCCTTGGTAGAAATATTCAAAAGTACCTACCCAATATCGACGTGTTGAACCCTGGTAAGATGTTCGATGGAATGAAAAACATGACTCCAAAGGCATTGAATTCCAAACGTACACTGCAGGCTGGAGAAGAACCACAAAATCTGGTTGTGGACTACAGGGACATCATGTATCTAAGAGGTGTCGTTAATCTTTTGCTGGCAATTTCCGATAGTAAAGAACCAGTGGATTACGACTTAGCCAAGATAGATGAAATAAGTAAGGTAGATGACCCAATAAGCTATTTCTTGACAGAGGATGCATATACAAAGATAGCGGACTTCATGGAAGAGTATACCGATGTGGAAAATCCACCTGCAACTGAGACATTTTGGACCGATTTAAACGCCTTGGTGATCGATCTCGCCGACGATTCGGGGAATTTGATGATGAGTTCTCTCTTCAAA
>DPIB01000114.1 GCA_003522805.1 Fervidobacterium sp.
AGCAGCCGGGGCAAATATGTCCCTGCCGTGGAATGTTTTGGATGCTCCTGTATGGTACTTCTTGTTTGTGAGGTCAACTATTCTCTTTGGCTGGTATTTCTCGAGTGCGAGTGTTAGAACACCATTGTCTGGTGCCACAAAGTAATATTTTTCTGTCTCAACAGCAATGGCCTTTCTTGCCGTCCCTACACCATGGTCGACAACTACTAGGAATACTGTCTTTTCAGGGAACCAATCTATACTTCTGTCAAGGATATGCATTGCTTCCCGTACGTTATATGGAGTGATGTTATGTATCAGATCAATGATTTCTGTATCCGATATGTTTCTTATTACTCCTTTACAAATCCCCACGTAATGCGAATTTCCCCAATCTGTCATGAAAGCTATCATATAGCCTAGCCACTCCTTTCTTTTTTACATGAGTTTTTCAATGGTACTGACAAAACAGTACTAGTAAAAGTGTTACTCAGCAACTTCCCATAATTCAGTCAGCCATTTTACCATGAACTCAACCAAAAATGGAATTACCTCATCGGATGGCAAGAAATGAGGATTGTGTAACCCCCATGGTTCTTTGTTCGTTCTTACACCTGCCCAGAACATAAGTGAGGGATACTTCATGGTGAAAAAGCCGAAGTCTTCCCCAGTATATTTCATTCCGCAATCGTCGAATTTCAAATTGTTGGATATAGTGAATTGTTTGAATAGGTTTAGCAATTCTTTGTCATTTATGACGGGTGGGTAAAGGCTCCCTCTTTCCAAAGTTCCACCATAACGTGTTACGAGTTCTTCGATTTCGGAAAATGTATCGATTACCAATTCAAGCTTTTCACCCCTTATTGAACCTTCCACTTGCGCAAAATCGGCCACTGCATTTCGAACACTGCCTGCAAACATCTTGCCAAAACCAACGAGTAGCCTTGAGCCTAAGGTATCGTTGTCGTACGGATTATTGTAGAATTGGTTTAGAAAGCTAATTGCATTCTTCATTGCATCTATACCCTTTTGCTTCTGAGCGATATGTGCAGACAACCCTTTGAATTTGGCTGTTACCTCCATCGCACAAGCAAAAAGAGTATCGTTTGAGGAGGCAACCTCACCCAAAATATATTCATCTGTAACATGCATTGCTGTAGCATATTTTATCTTATATCTCTCCCGCATTTCATCTATCACGTATTTTGCCCCACCAATGGTTTCTTCAGCAGGTTGGAAAACGAAGACAAAATTCCCCGGTATCTTCTCTTCAATTATCTTTCTTATAACACCATACATTACGGACATGTGGATGTCATGACCGCAAGCATGCATGTTGTTATTCTTGGACGAGAACTCACAATGTGTTTCCTCCACGATCGGAAGTGCATCCATATCTGCTCTGTAAAGCACAGACGGTTTGTCTTTCTCTCTTTCAACATAGACTAACAGACCTGTTTTTGCGATTTTTTGCGGTTTTAACCCCAAATCTTCCAAAACTCTGCATAGTAAAGATTGCGTACTAAATTCGTTGAAAGCCAATTCAGGGTTCATGTGTAATTCATGCCTCAGTTCAACTGGTGATTTCGCCATGTGTTTACACCTCTTTGGATTAGATTCCTAATGAGTATTTTACCACTTTTTTGGAATTTTCAATGTCCTTTGCCTCATCCGATACTCTTAACGTAGTTATTATATCAGATTATACCAGATAGCAAAAAAGTGCACCCGTAGGTGCACGTAATGGTGGGTTTATGCAACATATCTATAGTCATACTTTTATATCTATCTGCTTGATTCTCCCGACTGTGCCATCTTCAGAAAGGTAGATCCCCGAGGTTCTCACCATGTATTGCTCGTAATCAAATGGCGTTGAAACATTGCCAAGGAATATTGCACCGACATTTAGATCAAGTAATCCAACAAGCTTTTCTTTGCCACATTCGTCTACAGTCCATATCTTTAGTTTGAGAAACTCTATATCATCTTCGTCGATCCAATTGTTTCCATCACTGTCAAGCTGTGAGAGTTCGGAAAATCCGTCATTTGTCCGAGGTCCCAAGAGTTCGCTTGCATCGTCTACTTGCCCATTGCTGTTCTTATCGTATACAAGAAAACCGTTACGACCTCCTATGTAGAATTTCTCATCTTGACCGTCAAAGTTCAAGTCTAGCTGTACCAATTTTTCAGGACCAACCTTCCTATTATCGATTTCCAAAACCAATGGATCTACCATTTTCCCAGATGTCTTACTGTAGGAGTAGTTCAAGCTTAATTGCTCGAATTTGGCAGAAAAATCAATTTGCTTTCCGTCTTTGGTCTTTACAAATCCCTCCGCAGAAAAGCTCGAATGTTGTAGGTCTAAGTTCACTTGCTCATTTGTGAATTCGATAGTTTCTTCTCCTTTTTGATAATTAAGCTCGATATCATATGTCGAACCGGGCAGGTAGAGTTTCAATTTCTTACCGGTTAGTTTCTCGATCATCGCCATAAGTATCTTTATTTTCTGAAGTGTTTTTTGATCAATTTCGGGCTTCTTTTCGGTTACCGTTATTTCGATCTTGTCAGGTGTTCTGTACTTTCGAATTTCTTGCGATACCTTTGAATAATTAAACGCCAGGTTATCAGAAGCAAGATTAACCTTGTATTCGCCTACTCTCACTTTTTAGTCCTCCTTTTGACGATATTCTCAATTTGTCTATTATGCTCGAATATATTATCGTCAAAAATGATATAATATTTAATAGACGTTGATGAATCACCTGTGATATGTTTTATGGAAAAATGTAGTTGTTGTTTGATTAGTGTGAATTATGTGAGAAAACTGTATGTAAGTCTATTGAGGGATACATGGGAATATGGGAGCCTAAGCGCAAGAAATTATGCGTTGGCGAATACTGGGCAGAGACGGAGCTAGGTTAAGAGAAATCGAGTGTGGGAGGGATTCTGTGGGAAAACTTCAAGACAGTCAAGGAGATCAAAGAAATACTTATACTGGAAATATCAAACTGATTAGAGACTTCTATTCACCCCAATTGAAGAACTGTAGAGATGTACTCATCTATTTTCCGCCAGATTATGAGAAAACTGACGAGCGATATCCTGTTCTGTATATGCATGACGGACAGAACATATTTGATGTCGCTACGTCTTTTTCAGGGGTAGAGTGGCAGGCCGACGAAACTGCTGAAAAGCTCATCCAAAACGGCATTATAAGGCC
>DPIB01000050.1 GCA_003522805.1 Fervidobacterium sp.
CAAATCCATTTAGGACTTATCCTCTATCAGAAGATTACGATAAGTTCAAGATACTCTTTACCAAAGGAGTCGACTGCTATATCATCAACACAGGATTTTTCATGAATAAGAAAGTGACAAAAGAAACCACGTTGGGAATACTAGAGAATCTAGTTGAGAAAAAAGCAGAGTTTGTCGAATGGTTTGGCGGTTTGAAGTTAATGAACGTGCCAGGGTTTGAGGTAAAGACTTCAGAGTATGAATATCGAGATCTATTGAAGACATCGATGCAAAAACGCATTGCATTTATTCAATCAAAAGATGTTGAGAACAATGGCTATGATAAACTTCCAGCAGAATGTGTTGAAAAGCTCCAGGCCATAGTTACACTGTTGTGATTATCAGAAGATTTCAATAACACCTTCATAACAGTAAATTTACCTATTGTTTACATCACGGTTATTGAACACAATTATACTTAGTATTAAAATATACTAAGTATAAGTATGGATGTAGAAGAATAGGTTTCAAAGAGGAGGTGTTATGTATGGGTTTTCCACTGTTAGGAGAAAGGGTTCCTGAATTTCAGGCAAAAACAACGCATGGTATGGTAAATTTCCCTAAAGACTATGAAGGTAAGTGGGTAGTTCTTTTTAGCCATCCAGGTGATTTTACACCAGTTTGTACGACAGAATTTGTTGCATTTCAGAAGAGATATGGTGAATTCAAGAAATTAAACACAGAATTAATCGGATTAAGCATCGACCAAGTATTTGCTCACATGAAGTGGGTTGAGTGGATAAAAGAGAATCTAGGAGTTGAGATCGAATTCCCAATCATTGCAGATGATAGAGGACATATTGCGGAGATGTACGGGATGTTGCATCCTGGAAAGGGTACAAATACTGTTAGAGCGGTCTTTATAGTAGATCCTAAGGGAATTCTCAGATCCATGCTCTATTATCCACAGGAACTTGGTAGGAACATGGATGAGATTCTTAGGATGGTCAGAGGGTTGCAGATTAATGATGAGTACAAAGTTGCATTGCCTGCAAACTGGCCAAACAACGAGATTATAGGTGACGAGGTAATCATTCCAACTGCAAGTGACTGTCAGACTGCTGCAAGCAGGCTTAAGGAATATGACTGTTACGATTGGTGGTTCTGTCACAAGAAGATTGATCTGAACAAATAGTGGATATGCGAGATAGAAGTAGTTTATAAAAAAGCGAGGGACAAACCCTCGCTTTTTATTCAAATACTTTCTTGGTCTTCCATATATCTCTTACGTATTCTTCAATCGTCCTGTCACTAGAGAATTTCCCGCTACGTGCTATGTTTAACACTGCCTTCTTGTTCCATTGTAGTTTGTCTTGATACAATTGTTCAGCCCTTTCCTGGGTTTTCACATATGAATCGAAATCAGCAAGAATGAAATACTGATCTGGCATTGGTGCATATTTTCCATACAATAGTGTCTCGTATATATCCTCGAATAGTTCAGGGTTTTCTGGGCTGAAATATCCATTCTTGATCATATCGAGTACCTCTCTTATCCTTTCATCCTGGAGATATATACCAAATGGATTGTATCTTCCTTCCTTTTTTGCTTGCGCAATCTCTTCTGCCTTCAAACCGAAGATGAAGATATTATCTTCTCCCACTTCTTTCATTATTTCAACATTTGCGCCATCCAATGTGCCGATTGTTAATGCACCGTTTATCATGAATTTCATGTTGCCTGTACCAGATGCTTCAGTACCTGCCGTTGATATTTGCTCACTTATGTTTGCCGAGGGAATTATGATTTGCGCTAGTGAGACATTGTAGTTTGGAATGAAAACAACTTTCAGATATTTACTGACTGCCGGATCATTATTTATAACATCGGCCACACTGTTTATTAATTTTATTATCAGTTTTGCCATTCTATAACCCGGTGCTGATTTTCCAGCAAATATGAATGTCCTCGGTACCGATGGCCTTTTTCCAGACCTTATTTCGTTGTATAGGAATATTATATGGAATACATTTAGTAGCTGTCGTTTATACTCATGTATTCTCTTTATTTGTATATCAAAGAGAGATTCAGGGTCAATTCTTACGTTAAGCTTTTCTCTTATAAATCTTGCCAGTCTGTCCTTATTCTGGCTCTTTACCTGTGCAAAATTTTCTAGAAATTGTTCATCATCCACGAAATCTTCTAGTTTCCTCAATCCGTAAAGATTGGTTGTCCAACCATCACCGATGACTTCAGTCACAAGCTTGGCTAGTGGTGCATTGCATTCCAAAATCCATTTTCTTTGTGTCACTCCGTTTGTCTTGTTGTTGAACTTCTCAGGTGACATTTCGTAGAAATCTTTGAGTATGCTCTTTCTAAGTATTTCTGTGTGCAATTCGGAAACACCATTTATTGAAAAGGCCCCCATCGAACACAGGTTTGCCATCCGTATTTTTTTGACATTTCCTTCTTCAAAGATAGATATATTTACTATTTTTTGGAGGTTACCATTGAATTTCCTCCCCACTTCTTTCAGAAATCTTGCGTTTATTTCATCTATTATTTGATAATGTCGAGGTAACATGTGTTGGAAAAGCGGTACTTCCCATTTCTCTAGTGCTTCGGGCATAATCGTATGGTTTGTGTAAGCAATAGTATTTCTGACGATATTCCACGCATCTTCCCAGCTGTATCCTTCTTCATCAAGTAATATTCTCATCAGCTCAGGAATGGCGAGAGCTGGGTGTGTGTCATTAAGCTGAATCACTTCAGATAATGCAAGCTTCTTTAGATCATTCCCAAATCGAGTTTTGTGTCTTCTGATTATATCTTGTATCGCCGCACTCACAAAAAAGTACTCTTGTCTCAAGCGCAATTCCCTACCTTGATAAAATGCGTCGTTGGGATAAAGCACTTTGCAAAGTACTTCAGCTGCATTTTGTTCGTGCACTGCCTTTTCATAATTACCTTTCTCAAACTCGCTGAAATTAAACTCGTTGATAGCTTTTGGTTGCCAAAGCCTCAGTACGGATACTATCTCACTGTTATACCCAGTTACGTAAATATCGTATGGGATAGCTAGGATGTCGTGAGTATCAATCCAGGTGAATCTAAGTTTACCATTTTCATCTTTATATGCTTCTGATCTCCCAAAGAATTTCACAGTCAATGTTTCTTCCACTTTTGGGAATTCCCAAGGATACCCGTTCTTCATCCAGTCATCTGGTACTTCTTTCTGGAACCCGTCTTCTATGACTTGTTTGAAAAGCCCGTATTGATATCTGATGGAATAACCATAAGAAATATAACCAAGTGTTGCAAGTGAGTCGAGAAAACATGCTGCCAATCTACCTAATCCACCATTTCCAAGTGCTGCGTCTTCTTCAAGCATTGCTAGTTCATCAAGAGTCAGTTCATACTTGTCGAGTAGCTCCTTTACTTCTCGTTCGACTTGCAAATTCAATATGTTGTTATATAATAATCGTCCTATCAAAAATTCCATCGATAGGTAGTTCACTATTTTTAAATCTTTACGATTAAATATTATTTTGTCGGTGTTCAACCATTTTTCGGCGATCATATCTTTGATAGAATACGATAACGCAAGGTATTTTTGAAGTATAGTTGCACGTTCTTCAGATTGGGCAAGAGTATGGTTAAGGTGATACTGAAACTGTGACTTTATCTTTTGACTACTTTTTGACCTTTTCTCCACTTCCTTGCACCCCTTCTCGATCATGAGTTTTGTCATTTTTGCTGTTTGTTTGCATCAAAACTCTGCTTTTCTCACTCGACTTTCAATGAACCGTTTCCAAGGAAATACCATAGTAAAGTCTATACCAAAAGTAGTAAAAAGTCAAACAATCTCATTTGGTGCAAATAAACACGAATAACCAGGTTTAATTATGTGATATGCTTAACTGGTTACTGTAACAACTGGGTTAGATGAAGAAATCCGTAAGTTCTGGATGGATCTCTACATCGAATTCTTCTTCTAGAAATTCCTCATCGAAGTAGGATTTGAAGAATCTCTTAAGTGTTGCCGTAACCAATTGTGGTAGGGTCATATCCTCTGTTAAAGATCTGTTCAGAATAGAATAGATCAAGCTTTGATCTACGGAGACTATGACAACTGGGTCGTTTTCGTCTATTTCGAGTGCTTCCGTATCGACAATGTGCAGTACCTCTTCCAAGTTCAATTCTGACTGGTTGTCCTGACTCATTAACCATTCGATGGGTTCATCAACCGAGATAAAACCGATTAATTTAAGAGAGGGAATTCTATCATTATCAGTAGGTTCGTAGAATTCTATCCTATAGGTTCCATAGTAAGGACTGTTGATGAAATTGATCTGTAGTCTTGTGTTTACTTTTGATATTTCATTTAGTATCTTTGATAAGTTGCCCTTTTCGTCTTTCCTTATGTATGTTACATTTACCCCATCGACAAATCTCATATGCCTTCCTCCTTTATTTGCCGTCATTTTGTGTGTTGATCTTACTTGTCTATTTCAGTTTGAATATTTTTAGAGGTTTCTTATAATAATCTGCTACCATATGTACCATTACTCCGCAAAAACCACAGATTCCTATAAAGAGTGGGATCTTACTCATTCTGTAAGAAAAGAGGTACAACATTAAGCCATATATAGCTGCAAATGTAATTGAGTGTGCAAACCCTCTGTGTGAGAATAGAGGGAGTGACAAGAACAAGTTAACTACACCTATACCTATTAACATCGAAAGAAATATAGATATTGGCATCAACAGTATTGCCGGAATAGCAGCAACTGTTGATAGTTTTTCGTAGATAAAAGAGTAGAAAATGTAAATGGCAAAGCCAAGCGAAAGTGCTTTGGTAAAAGCCCTCAAAGGTGCACTGTTACTGTCTAGGTCTGGTAAATCGCTCCCAAAGACAAAAAACACATAACCAATTGATAAGTCAATTACACCGGGGCTGAATTCCTTCCCCAACAAAACTGTTATGAGGTTGTAGACTAAGACAAAAACGGGATAAGTAAATACACCTAGCTTTAAGTGTGTTGAAAGATTTGGCATCAAACTACCTCACTTTTCCTTAATTAACGCCATCAGTTCTCAGATTCTCAATGGCTTTTATACGCTCATCTATTGAAGGATATGTACCAATTATTCTACCAAACTTCTTGGATGTTTCTTTACAATTAGGTTGTGAAAAGAAGAGATGCTGCATGAAGAAATAGTCATTTTCCACTTTTTGGCAGTTGTTCTTGACCTTTTTAAGCGCTTCTATTACTGCTGTCTTACTTGTTTTTGAGACTGCATACCGATCAGCATCAAATTCTTTTCGTACACTGACAAACAAATTAGATAGAAAGCTTATTGGAAAAAACATAAAAGACGTAACTGTAATGAGCATAGTTATAACAAAGTCTGTACGAACATATTCCTTTATTGAGTGATTTTCTGCTTTCTTGATCTTTTCGTTGAGTTTCTTGATTTTCCGTGTCGCCAATGTGAAGGTAAGAAATGGGCTACCGAAAGTTCCACTGACACTAGTCATGTAGTCTGTTTCTCTCTTTATTATATGGTACATCTCATGATAAAGGACAGCCTTCATTTCTTCTTTGGTAAGTTGTTCTAATGCACCGGTTGTAATGCAGATTACATGATCATGTGACCTCATACCAACTGATAATGCGTTGATACTTGGAGAAGGAATTATCATAATTTCCAAGTCTTCTTCATATTCCGCATCTTTCTTAACACTAGAAAGTATCGTGCTGAGTTCATCAGAGGTTTCTACTGGTAAGAATTCTCTTGAATGTTCTGGTTCTGATGAATAAGCATTGACAACCTTGGTTATTGTTCTTGTTACGACAGACAAACCAAGGATTACTTGGAAAGCTGATAGAATAAAGAACAATAAACCAAATAACACAGGGATTCCTAACAGCATATCCAACAGAATACCCAGAAAGGTTGACAGTGTTACAAAAAGTATAGATACTAAATAACTCGACAACTTATTAGTCACTTTATCTATCTCTTGCAAGCTTAAGCCATTAACTTTGCTTGTCTTCAATGCTAGACACTCCAATCTTTGAATGGAAGTCTCTATACGCTTCCAACACTATTCTATTCACAAGTTCTTCAAATTCTATTCCATACGCTTTAGCAGACATAGGCAAATCGCTAAGGTCTGTCATCCCTGGCAATGTATTCACTTCTAGAAAATAGAACATGTTGTTACTTACTATACCATCTATTCTTGCAAAATGTTTACAACCAAGCCTTTTGTAGATGTTTAAGGCTGTTTTCTCGGTCATTTCCGTCACCATCTTGCCGATTTGCGCAGGTATGATGAACTCGGTAAGACCATCCGTGTATTTTGCTTCGTAATCGTAGAATTCTTTCTTAGGTCTTATCTCTAGGATTGGTAAAACAATAGGTCGAGAATCTATATCGATTACAGAAATAGTTATTTCCGTACCTTTGATGTACTCTTGCAAAATTACTTCGCTGCATTTTTTTAGTTCCATCCTAGCAAACTTCCTCAATTCTTCGATACTGTAACATATATGAATACCTATACTTGAACCTTCTCTGCGGGGTTTTACAACGCAAGGTATTTCAAAATCTTCTATTGCTTCCTCATAATTATTTTCTGTTATCATTGTATATCTAGGTATATTCACCAAGTCGCTGACAAGCAAATTGCATAGATACTTATCAAAAGCTACTACACTTGTCTCTACGCCAGAACCTGTGTATGGTATTCCAACCGCATCTAAAATCGCTTGTATTCTCCCATCCTCACCGAATGTTCCGTGTAGAATATTAAAAAGAACATCATATGTTTTGAGTTTGCCCAGATCATAAATTATATCATAACCTACATCTATCTCATCAACATCATGTCCGGATCTTCTTAAAGCTTGTGCTATTCTTTTGCCACTTCTTAGTGAAATCTCCCTCTCTCTAGATATTCCGCCCATTAACACCGCAATTTGCATGTGAAACCTCCTAGCAAACGAGTATATTCAAATACGTTATGTTTCTCTAATCACCAGTTCTGGCTTTAGTATGACCTTTCTGACCTTGTCTCTTGCCTTACCATGGATTTTTTTCATCAGTGTTTCAGCAGATAGTTTTCCCATTTCAGTTATAGGTTGTTTTACTGTAGTTATGTCAAGAACTTGAGCAATTGGTAAGTCATCAAATCCACAAACTCTTACGTCGATACCCACCTTTAATTCCACTGTTCTTGCGACCTCTATTATTGGTAATGCCAGATAGTCAGTCGTTGTAAAAATAGCACATCGCTGATATCTTGAGAAAATTCGTCGAGCAACTTCAAACGTACTCTCCCAATCAAGCGGTACATAATAGATTTTATCAATAGCTCTTCCTTTACGTTCCAAAGATTCTTGAAATCCCTCTAGCCTTTCATCAAAAACTGTGCTCTCTAATTCATGTGCTTTCCGGTGCGTAACAACAAAAATCTCCATATCAAAATCTGCAAAGTAATCACCCGCTATTATTCCACCGTAATAGTTGTCTACCATTATTGAGTCGTACTTTTCTGATTCTTGTTCCAAACACACAACTGGCATGTTTGGCTCAACGATATCTCCAAGTATTTTGTCAACACTAACACCATCAACAATTAGTCCATCGGTTGAAAGAAGTATTTCTGAAGATTTTCTTAGTGCCTCATATTTTTTTTCGTTATATAACGGATATAGTAAAGACGAATAACCATTTTTAATGAGAACTTCATCAATTGCTGCCATCAGCATTTGATAAAAGTCGCCCTTCATCTCGGGTGTAATAACAGTGATTAAATCGCTTGTTCCTGTAGACAATCGCCTTGCATGAGGATTGGGGATATACCCAAGCTCTTTTATAGCACTCAAAACCCTCTGCCTTGTGGATGGATCAACATGTGAGTTGTTGTTTAGTACACGAGATACTGTGCCAACACCTACGTTGGCATGTTTGGCCACGTCTTTTATTGTTACTTTCTGGAAAGCTCTTGTAGTCTTAGCCATTCTAAGACCCCTCTTCTTAACATGTCGAATGCAAGTAGTGTACTCCTTTTCCTAATACTGTTTCTATCTCCCCTTAGATGCTGTGTTGAAGAGAACACCTCTTTAGGGGTTGCAAGAGCAATACATACCGTTCCAACTGGCTTTTCTTCAGTTCCTCCCGAAGGACCAGCTATTCCGGAAACTGCAACTGAAAAATCAGAATTGAACAGCACTCTGCAATTTCTCGCCATTTCTCTAACACATTCCTCACTGACTGCGCCATATGTTTCTATCGTCTCTTTGCAGACTTGTAAGATTTCGGTCTTTGAATCATTTGAATAGGCAACTATTCCACCCTTATAGACATCTGATGCACCGGGTAAATCTACAAAGGTTGAAGAAAGAAGGCCACCAGTACACGATTCTGCGAATGATACAGTGAGACCGTTCTTTTTAAGTGTATTGTATACTGTATCTTGTATATCCGAATTATCTACTGCATAAACAGAATCACCAAGCAGTAGTAACAGTCTACTGCATATTGTGTCAATCGAATCCTTTAGGATGAACGGGCCCGTGAATCTCACTTCCACTCCCCGTTCATATGATGCCATAGTTGCAACTGTTATTTCAGGGTTTGAATATATAACATCTTTATATTCTTCCATGAGTATAGCTTCGGGGATACCTATTGTCTTGATCCTTCTTGTGTAAAGTGAATCGTTCGTCTTTATCTTTTCGTATACGTTTTCAAATATCGGGATAAGTTCAGAAGGGGGTCCTGGGAGTAGAATAATTGTTTTTCCACCGATTTGCAAGAACTGTCCGGGTGCTGTTCCAACAGGATTGTCCAATATCTCTGCACCCTCAATTATCATAGCTTGTTTTGAAACACTCTTCGCAGATTTTCCGTAGTATTTCAGCGCTCTTTTTGTTAATTCTTCAACTAGATTGTTGTTTATAACAAGTGATCTGTTAATTACTGCCGAAACTGCCTCACGTGTGATATCGTCATCCGTTGGACCTAAACCACCGGTTGTAATTAACAATTCAGCATCTTCTAAAGCCTTTGCTACCCTGTCTTTCATGATTTCAAAGTTGTCTGGTAATGTCTCTGTACGAATAACATACCACCCTGCAAGTTTTAGTTTTTGGCTTAAATATCTAGAATTGGTGTCTAATATCAATCCTTCAACCAATTCATTTCCTATAGCCAAAATTACAGCATTTTTCAAATTGTTCCCTCCCAATTTTTTCAGGACTTTTTTCAGGACTTTTTTCATTGTCAAAGCCGACATGAGAAATTATACCATAAAGAACCAGGATATTGAACCACCTGCATTAGATCATATTAAATGTCCGTGAAAAAGAATGGTTAGATCATATTTTCGTGTCCTTGACTCTTTCCAAAAAAGGCAGGAATAAACAGGGATTTTCAGAACTTCCAGGAGGAGTTTTTAAGATTATGTGATGATATAAAACTCACTATCAACAATCTCTAGGATTCAGGAATACATTTTTTCTTTGTTGCCAATTGGCGTGCCCGGCGGGATTTGAACCCACAACCTTCAGATCCGCAGTCTGACGCTCTGTCCAATTGAGCTACGGGCACAGTTTAATCTACTTGATGTAGTAATACATAAAAAAGTGAATCAGCTATCCAGTAACCCAGTGTTTTTTACATCACTGACCCACTGAATCACAGATTCACCCAGCTAAAATTACTGGCGGAGAGAGAGGGATTCGAACCCTCGGTGGAGTTACCTCCACACTTGCTTAGCAGGCAAGCGCCTTCGACCCCTCGGCCATCTCTCCTCATAGTGTTGGAAAATATTAGGATTGGATAATTTACACCAAATCCCTGAAAATGAGAATTAAAAATCAGTTCTTACATTACTTATGTCTTGCGTAAACATTTTATCATATACTTTCGAAATTTCAAGATGAAATATTGAGATATTTGGATGACTCATTTGTCTGTGATGTGATATAATTATTCAAGTGATAGAGAAACAATCTTGTTTAATGGGAGGATGATTAGTTATGAAACACTCGTTGAAAGGCTTAAGGAATGTGCTAATTGTTCTGTTCTTATTCATGGTCAGTCTTTCATTTTCTTTTACTACAAATTATGCTGATTGGTATGGTTTGACATTTTTACAACCAAGTCCCTCAATGATTGCTTTTTCTGAAAAAGCTGGCGGAGATATTGATCTACTCAAGACATCATCATTTGTGTATACATTCGAATCTAATGTAAATCCTCGTCAATCTTCGATGGTTACCAACGGGTTTACTTTTAGTTTTACCATTGCAGATCATCTTCCATTTTCAGATTTTAGGTATGGTATGATTAGCGCCACCTATGATCTATGGGCAAAATTGATTGGCTTTAGATTAGGAAATCAGACAAAGGAGAACATCATTGGTTTCGGTGGGAGTATTGGATTAGGCCTAGAGAATACGGAGCTACTTGTTGGAACGTCAAATTTTGCAGACGATTTCAATTTAACAGATTTTAAGCATTATAATAGTGTTTATAATCTTGGTTTAATGGGTCTAATAAGGCTGTTTTTTGAAATACCAGTCAACAATAAGAATTTCCCATCAGTGATGTACAACTTTAGCTATGGAGTTGGAATGACTGTCTATGGGCCGTTTCTTCCTAATCTGGAAAGTGTCCAGGATTTTGAGGATGTAGAAAGAGTGTATAACATCATGAATCATACTTTAACTGTTAGAGTCAAATTCTGATTCATCAATCTGGATATGGAGAGATTTTTTGATGAGATATATAAAATTTGATCTTAAAAGGATATTCTCTAGACCATCTACTTATTTCATTCTGTTCTTAGCTCCGATCATTTTCGTCGTTGTTGGGAGTGCTTTTTTCAATTCTCTAGGTACAAGTGATCTGAAAATAGGAGTTTATAGCGAAGATAAATCGCCACTTTCCAAGTTCACAGTAGGTGTTGTGATGTCACTTTTTCAAGGTAGCACTATGAAGTATGTTGGCGATGATTACACTGAAGAACTGAAAAAGGGAGAACTCCAAGCGGTTGTTATTATTCCAGATGGGTTTACTAGCGGGTTGTTTGGTGGAAAGAAAACGCAGATTGTCTATGTCCCTAGTCCTGTTGATACACATGTATCTGCTGCAGCATACACTGTATTTAAGAGATTATTTGAAGATCTAAGCGGTGGTCCATTTTTCAATCCCAAGGTACTGCAACAGATGTACACTTCCCCTAGTGTGCCTGCACCCGAACTTGTAACAGAAAAGGCTTTAGATTTTACTCATGCATTTGCTCCTAGCTTGATATTCATCATCACGATGTTTGTTTCGATTATGATAGGTAGTGGGTTGGTTGTTTACGATAAGGAAAAGAACTTGTTTAAGCTCTTCCAGCTAGGTAATTTGAGTGCTTTTCAATACATTTTCTCAAAAACTTTTGCCGTATTTGTTGTATCAGTTGTATCAGGAGTTGTTTCATATTTGTTGTTTCTTTTAGTTGGATTTGAGATCAGTGCTCTTGAAATCATTTTACTTATAGCTGTCACGGCTTTATTCCACTCTGCTTTAGGGGTGTTGATCTCTGCAGTCTCGTCGACCAATCTGGTTTCCAACATACTTGGGGCATCGGTAAGTTTGTTCCTCTTACTAATGAGCGGATCTTTGGCTCCAATTAGCGCCCTACCAAGATGGGGAGAGAAAATCGTGTCTTTTGTCCCAATTTACAGTGCAGTTTACTCAACGAGGCTTTTACAACTGTTTCCTGGGTCTGAAGATAATTTTTTGCAAATACTCATTACACTGCTAATGTCATTGATAGGCTCTGTTTTGATATTTATAATATCTGCGCTAGTAGTTAATCATAACTTTATGCCTAAGGAAGATTAAGGCATATCGAAAAGGACATAGCCAGATAAGTTTGGAAAAATATACAGAGACGACTGTGGGGTGTTTAAGTGAATCCTATCTGGAAACTTGTTATTCTGTTAGCTTTGATTTTCGTAGTTGTCTTTATTTCGATAAACTCAAAAAGAGAGCCCAGTTATTTGTTCAAAGAGGGCAGAAGTGAGGCAAGTGCGACAAGTGATTATAGTACTAGCATACTCCAAGATGCGACGTTATCCCAATTAGCAACTGAAATAACATCTCAAACACCAGTGCAATCAATGTCTGAATCAATAACTCAGCCGGACAACATAGCAGACGATATTGCAGAACCTGAAAATCCAGTCGATATGACTGATATATCGACAAGTTCAAACTCAGTACCGATTATAATACTAAATGAAAAGGAAGAGGATTATACTACAAATGAGAAAAGCGGGGGACCATCATTTCCCTCTCACTCCCCCGAAGAGTTGTACCAAGAAATGACAGCAGTTGAGCAGGCAGTTAGAAGATACTTAAGTGCGGGATATAAGATATCATCGTTGAATTCTGACTCACTTTACAAAGAAGGTTATATGGAAAAGGATATGGCAGACAAGTATACAGTTACGTTTAGAGCAAGCGGTGACGGGTATGACATAGTCATATCCCCAAAACTCCCACTAGAAGAATCGGTTATGAACTCACTTGTTCAAAAAAACAAAATCAAAAAGGTCGAGCAAAATATAGAATACGTTTTCTGGATCAAAGCTTACAGAAACTAAATTGTCCTTAAGGACTAACATTGATTTCAGGAGCTCATCTGGGACATTAGATGCCTAAGATACCCAAATACTAAATATTTGGTGGGTTAACACGTATTGTCCAATCCCCCGGGTATTTTGATTTTATTGTGTTTATCGTTTTCAAGAGCTTTTCAACCGTAGATGTTTTTAATATAACTTGATATCTATATTTACCAGCAACTCTGAATATGGGATGTTCACTTGGGCCAAGCATACTGATGTATAACTCTTCATGGTTTTCCAGCTCTCTTGAGAATACGTCTATCGTTTCTTCAGCTATAGTAATATTAACGTTTGCATATATGATCTGAATCATGTCCGCAAATGGTGGATAATTTAATTCTTCGCGTAACTTCAACTCATAGTCATAATAAGAATCAATATCTTGCAATTTTGCACACTTTATTATCGTATTTCCCGGATTGTAGGTTTGTATTACAGCCTTTCCTTTATCTCTTCTACCAGACCTTCCTATTACTTGAACGAGCGTTTGGAATGTTCTAAGTGGTGCATTTATGTCAGGGTATGATATCAATGCATCAATATCTACAATACCAACAAGCCCTATTCTATATATATCAAGCCCTTTAGTTATCATTTTTGTACCTGTTACTATGTCCAGTTCTCCCTCTCTCAACTTTTCCAGAACCTCTTTCATCTTCTTAGGTTCATCGATTATTTCGGCATCCAACCTTCCTATCTTACGTCCAGGAAAGAGGTACATCAATTCTTTCTCTATTTTCTCTGTTCCGGTACCTCTGTCTACGAGCATAGTTGAACCACAATTCGGACAAGTACTCGTGAAAGTTTTCTTTTCTCCACACAAATGACACTTCAACTCATTTTTTTCCATATGGTAGGTCAAGCTTACATCACAGTGATCACATTTCATTATATACCCACAAACTGCACACTGGACACGGGAAAAACCTTTCCTTCTTGTGAATATGAGAGCAGATCTATCCGTTTTGATTGTTTCCATCATCTCGTTGTACAGAGATTCTGAAATGGAAGGTGATATCTTCTTTTCGTCTCGCATATCTATGACTTCTACATCAGGCAGTTCAACTCCGAATCTCTCTTTAAGTATATGAAAGTGATATCTTTTCTCTCTAGCTTGGGCATAACTATCCAAGGAAGGAGTTGCAGAACCATAGATTACGTCAACTGGGAACTGGTCTAATATATAGTGAATCTCATAAAATGGTTCGTGATTATTATAATAACTATCGTCATGCTCCTCGTCCACAATTACGAGTCTTAGATTCTTCATAGGAATGAATAAAGCACTGCGGGGACCTATTAAGATGTCTATTTCTCCTTTGACAGCTTTCGACCATATTTCAACACGTTTTGCATCAGTTAAATAGCTGTGGTAAACCGCAATGGAAAGTTCTGGGAACCGTTTTCTAAGGCGAGCCAATGTCTGTTCTGTTAACGATATCTCTGGAACTAAGTAAAGAACACTACCAAACAAAAGGTACCTATCTATCACTTCAAGATATACTTCTGTCTTTCCACTTCCAGTTGGTCCGTAGAGCAGATGTTTTTGAGCATTAGCTACGTTTTCTGAAAGTCTACTTATACTGCTTTTACTGCTTTGTAGTTTCAATATATTCTCAACCACACCCGACTGTTCTTGTGTTAGCATCGTTTTCCGCGAATTTGTTGTTGCGTCATCTACACATGATAAATCGTTTGAATCGGACACTTTTATGATCCCTCTATTTTGTAACTGAACTATCACATCTCTCTTTACTTCCGTATCTTCAAGTAACTGACCTAACTCAGCAATACCATTAAGTAATAAGTAGTTTAGAACAATAGATTGCTGTACTGTGAGTTTCAACGCAGATACAGTATCTGTTGAAATATTGAGAGATACGTACTTTTCCTCACGTGGTCGTGGCTTTCTAGATTCAAAGTCCCTATATATCCTAACCTGACCAGATCTTATATATTCCTTTGAGCTTGGGATTTTCTTGAATTCTTCGTACTTCATGTTTTGGATGTTTAACAACGGATTTGTACTTTCCACGAAGAGTATGAAATAATCATCAAATTTCGGTGGGAAACATAAATCATAGTACTTACCTACCCCACTACCATAATGGGCGGCAGTTTTTAGAATCGTCTGTACCCTCCAAGGTTCTAAAAAAGACATGTAGTCGAGCCTTTCATCAATCTCCTTTATTCTTTCGGGCTGTTCTTCAATTAGTTCTTTTTGTATGAATACATTTGTTGATTCAGATTTGTCAACAACATATCCAATTGTCCTCTTATTCCTGAAAGGTACAACAACTCTCTCTCCAATTTCTATGTCTTCTTTTGAAGAGTAAACAAAAAGTTCGCCAAAATTGGTCCTCGAAATAGCTACTAAGTAAAACATTCATTTCACCACACTTAATACTCTAGTAGAAACAGAGTTGTCTTCGAACGCTAATCTTGGTAACTATCCAATACTACATCACCGATAGTTTTTATCAATTCCAAATCCTTTGTAGTTGAGGTAAGATAAAATCCATCAACATATGGTGAGAGCTTCTCTACCATCAGGATCGCCCTTTTTAGTGAAAATCTCTTCAAATTCTGATCAGACCTGTATCTAAAATACTCATTTGGCACAAATACACCCGGAACTTTGGAAAAATGTTCTAGCTGAGAACATGTTTCAAACAACATTAATGCTACATATATCTTTATTTTTGATTTACCCCGCAAATCTCCCATTCTCTCAAGAAAATTGATCGTCGCTTCTTGAGAGAAAGCAGGCTGAGAGATGAAGAATCTGCAGCCAGCTTCTACTTTCCCTTTCATTCTTTCTAGCGTTTGCCTATAGTCACTTTCAAGTGGGCTGAAAACTCCACCAGAACAGAATTCGAATTTGCCGTATACTCTTACCCCTGCGAGGTCTTCATTTTTTTCATTCAACAATTTTGTTAGTCTAAAGACATCGTAAATTGTAAAATCCTCCACACTTGATGAAAAAGGGTATGTACCAACTCGTGGATCGTCTCCAGAAAGTATCAGTATATTTCTTACCCCAAGCATGTGTGCGGCTATTAAATCACCTTCTATACGTATGGCATTCCTTGTAGTTCGAGAGAAATGCATCAATACACTGATACCCCGTTCTACTAGCATGTGTGCAGGTGCAATAGGCGAGGTTCTTGAACTACCCATTGGAAGGTCAGTAACGGCGATAACCTGTGCCCCAGATTCAACAGCCTTCTCACAGAAATCTAGATATTTATCTGGTGTTGTTGCTCTCGGAGGTAATGTTTCCAGGATGAACCTCTTATCCAATATTTCACACACCAGTTTTTGGGAAAAGGTGTTGCGTTCATCTTTTGTACTTCCATTTGTATTGTTAGTTATGGACATCAACTCCCTCCTTCTCCCTACAAAATGGTTTCGTCTTTCTTTCAAAGTTTCATCATTAATCGGCGAGGA
>DPIB01000168.1 GCA_003522805.1 Fervidobacterium sp.
GATACCTCTTCATATTCCGGCATATCCACGCCAGCCCATATCTTGAAATTCAAATTTGCACCAGTATGATTCGTGAGCCACCTTGGAATCTTGACACGTCCTATATCCTCGCTCAGTGGTCTATGCGTACAACCTTCCATGATGATTACCGTATCTCCATCCTTCAGCTCTTCAACTTTGTACACGCTCTCGACGAAATAGTTTAGATCCCCGCGATAGCGAGCTTCCAAGATGGAGAACGTCGTAAGTGGCACATCTTCTGGGATGTCTGATACGACCTTCATCACCGCTTGCGAATCAGTTATTACGAGTCGTGGCTTTTCGTTGAGCTTTTCGAGTGTGTATCTCAATTCTCTTTCTTTCGTGGTAATGGCAATTGCCTCTCTATCGAGTACCTCTCTTATCGCATGAACTTGAGGCATGATGAGCCTTCCCTTCGGCGCGCCGAGGTCGATTGGTACAACGAGCACGACCAAATCCCCATTTTCGATGAATTCTGGAATAAACGGCAACTCATCATCATCTGGAATCACAGAACTGAGCAAGTCAACCACATTCTCGAATCCAGTTCTATTGAGAGAACTGGTAATCAATGTTTTTACACTGAATTTCTCTTCGTACTCTCTGGCTATTTCGTTGGCTTTTTCACCGAGTATATCACACTTATTAATCGCTACGATGAATGGAATTTCAAGCTCGTCTAATAATTTCTTGATCTCTACTTCATATTCACTGACATAATCATCTACAACGATGATCGCACAGTCCGATTTATAGAGTGCTTTCATTGCCTTATTAACGCGCTTCTCACCGAGCTCACCGACATCGTCGAGCCCTGGTGTGTCTATGAGTGTGACGGGCCCGAGTGGATGTAGCTCCATCGATTTGTAGACAGGGTCTGTCGTTGTACCGGGCACAGCACTGACGATTGAAATATCTTGCCTCGTCAGTGCATTGAGAAATGAAGACTTTCCTACGTTTCTTTTTCCCACTACCGTTATGTATTTTCTAAACCCACCAGATGGTAGCATCTATACACCTCCAGATTATTTCACCTCAAAGAAGAAATTGTCGTCAGGAATCTTAGGTAGACCTTCCGGATACATTTCATTCAACTTCTTAAAGTACTTAAGCACCTCTGATTTGCAGTCGGCGGCTGTGATATATTGATAATAGCTCCTATCGAGTGAAACTTTTAAGACATTCGCAGGGATTCCAAGTTGCTTGCTTGTAATATCCACTGCCTTATCAACATTTGCATATGACCAGCTCAAGCTAGCCATGAAAGATTGTTGGAACAATTTAACTGTTCTAGCGTAATCCTGAAGTTTGCCTGTGACGAATATACCAGTTATCGGTATACCATACTTCGTACCTGTTGCCTTATTCCACTCATCTTGTAAGTCCATGACTATCTTACCTTTTGAGAGCATCATCGTAACGAATGGTTCTGGCACAGCAGCTATCTTTACCTTTCCACTGTTGAATAACGCTACAATTTCTTGAGGTTGTGCATACGCAAATGTAACATCCTTGTCAGGTTCCAAACCATTTGCAGTAAGTAAATACCTCAAAACAACGTCTGCAGTTTGGCCTCTACCTTGTGCCGTGTAGATCTTCTCGCCTTTCAAGCTCTGTATATTCTTGTAATCGAAATCGGGTGTTGTGACCAAATAGAACAACCTCCAACTGTATACCCCGACAAGCCTTACATCTACACCTTGCGTGTAAAGATTTGCGCCAAAGACAACTGGCAGTGCAGCAAAATTCACTTTTTTCGCTACGATGTAAGCAGTAGCTTCGTCCATAGTTTTCCAGAACTTAGTTTCCAAAGCCATGTCCGTTTTCACTTGCTTATCCAAGAGCCCTGCAACTGCGAAGATCGTTGGTCCATACGGATTGATAAATGTCACCGCATATACCCAAACGACACTCAAGAGTACCAATAATATCCCTATCTTTTTCATACCTCACTCCACCTCCTCACAATTGTGTTCAGAATTTCAGATTCCCTCTTCAAAAACTCTTCATCCATTATGTTTTTTGGAATTTGTGCGACATCGAATTCTTCCAGTATCTTTGTTGGTTTATTACTTAACAATACTATTTTATCAGACATCAGTAGAGCTTCGCGCACATCGTGTGTGACGATAATCATCGAAAATGTTCTTTGGTTCTTGCCTTCTAATATATCTTCTATTATAGAGAGTTTCGTGTGTAAATCCAAAAAGGTAAACGGTTCATCAAGTAGTAGCAAATCAGGGTCGTTCAGTAGTGCACGTGCCAAATTCACTCGTTGTCTCATACCCCCGCTCAGCTTCGCAGGTCTAAAGTCTTGAAACCCATCGAGCTTCATGATCTTCAACGTTTCATCGATTTTCTTGTCATCTTCAATCACAAATCTCAAATTCTCATATACGGTCTTCCACGGTATTAGTCGAGGTTCTTGAAAGACGTAACCTATCTTGTTGTAATTTCTCGTTATCTCGCCTGTGTAATCCTCGTCAAGACCTGCGATCATCCTAATTAGCGTCGTCTTGCCACATCCCGAAGGCCCCAAAAATGCAACAGATTCCCCTACCTCCACTTCAAAAGACAGGTTACTGAATATACTCAGCTTGTCAAACTTCTTACTCAAATGCTCTACCTTTACCAATGTACTGTTTACATTTATCTGACCAATATTATTTCTCACGCTGCCTCCCAACCTTCCAATAGTCTCTTAGTATATTTATGCACCAAATTCTCCGCAATTAACCCGATTGTTATCACGATAAACGTGTATGCATAGACTCTATTTGCTGCCACAGATTGCCTTGCCCAAGCGATTAGAACGCCTATACCATCGTCTCCACACATGTATTCAGATACCACAACCACCTTCCACACATTGCCTA
>DPIB01000004.1 GCA_003522805.1 Fervidobacterium sp.
GGATTGGTTGTTCCACACATGGCAAGGATACTCGCAGGGCCAAAGCACAGAAACAACATCATCGCAACGCTACTCATAGGCGGTATACTCCTATCTGTTTGTGATACAATTGCAAGAACACTCCTCAATCCTGTTGAAATCCCCGTCGGCATAATCACATCGTTCATAGGCGCACCGTTCATGTTCATCCTGATGAAAATGCAGGATAGTTCTGCGCAATTCTAAAGAATCTTATCCACCCTAAAACAATATTGATAAGACCAAATAGCATCCATAACTGACTGTAAATATTGACAAATATTGACAAAGAACGATAGTGGAAAATATCGTTCTTTGTTACTAGCACATCAACTAAACTCTTTACGAAATGACATAAAACCGTAGAACTCCAAAAATAAACCTGAACTTATTGTTGCAACGACGGGTCTAAATAATTGTTTTGTGACAGAGATTCGTATGGACAGGAACACTGATTTCCAAAGTATATCCACGATAGCTCTGGATGTTTGTAAATCTGTTAAAAATTGCAAAGCACATCGTTCCTGTTACAACAAATACTAAAAGAGGTGAGTGGAATGAAACGAAGGTGGGTGTACGTTGTGTTGTCAGTGTTTTTGATGATCTTTCTATTGTATTCCTGCACTTCTCCGACGGGAACAAACGAAGGCAATAAAACAAACGAAGTGACGATTACCATCGATAGGGAAGGAGCCCAAAGGAACGCCTCGTTCGTTGCAGTCCAAGACGGATTAGAGGGAACATGGAAAGAACTCACGGGGAGTAATGGTACTTACGAATATAAAGTGAACGATTCAGCTGGAGTCTATTCAATCGTTGCAGTCGATGAAGACACTCACAGCGATCATTTCCACACGAGACTTTTCCATGGAACATTGGCTGAAGCAAAAACGGTTAATTTTGAATTCGACTATGACAAAAGCGCAGACTTTGCAAAACTCAATATCACAGTTCCTGAGAGTTACGCTAATGCAGCCGTTAGTGTTTTTTTCTTGAAACATGAGGCACCGTACAATATTCCACAAGATGGTAAGACAGTGGTAAAACTGCCAAAAGGTAGTGGTGAATTGGTTGTCGTTATACATGATTTGGATACTCAAGCTGCAACAAAGGTTTACATCGACAGAGCGTTCAGTTTTCAAGGCGATAAGTCTCTGACAATAGAAGAGAGCAAACTGAAAAGCTTTGGAAAAGAAATAAAAGGTGGAGATAGTGAGATTACGTATTATTGGGTCTTAAGTAAGACGTTGGTTCCTGGAAGCGTGATCTCAAACATGAAAATTCCAGACGAAGAAGTGAAGAGTAGTGATAGGTACATGGCCGAATATTTACAATGGGGAGAGCCATTCATAAATTGGTGGAAGGTTACAAAAGAGGGCATTCCTATCACAGTTACGGACGGAATTAAGACACTCGAATCTGCAGCATCTACAATATCTGCCACCGGCACTGAAAGTGAACTTCCAAAAGTGACTTTGAATCGTTACGAAAGTCCGATAACGGAATATGATGTAAAATACTATAATTTCGACATCTCGAAGAGAATTGAAACAGACCCATCACCGGTGGGTACACATTTCATAACGGTGACACCGGGCTATTTGGAGAAAACAGATTATGTTTACACGTTTCCAAAGATAACGTTAGATAATTGGAAAAGTACATACAATCCTGTAGCTAACTATGTAGTACAAACACTGAAAATATGTTTATCACCAAACACAATAGATGGGATAAATTCACTCACACCTGGAATTGAATGGACGGTTTTTCTTTCTGATTTAGTGGGAAGCACAATGTAAGGCACTATCAACATCGAGAACGAAATCATCGAAGGCAATTGTTTTGTAAGATTTCTATTTCGAAAGTAATGTTGCTTAAATTATCATTTGAAGGCATGTTCACATACCATTTTTAACCGGCAGTGCGGTTTGAATAATTCTGCTGTAGTAAACTCGGGTTTAGCAGGGTAAAAGTTATTTGAAGATTTACCTGCAATTATTTGGGGCGGATATTTCTACAAATACTAAGAGAGGTGAGTGGAATGAAACGAAGGTGGATATACGTTATTTTGGCAACGTTTTTTGCGGTATTTTTCTTGTACTCTTGTACTTCTCCGACACAGAATAACGGCAGCAATAATGAGACAACCAACAACGAGGCAACCAATAGTGATGTAACCATTGTCATCGACAGATCTGGCGCTAACAGAAATGCTACACTCGTCTTGGCTCAAGACGGATTAGAGGGAACATGGAAAGAACTCACGGGAACTAATGGTACTTACAAATTCACGGTTAACAATGAACAAGGTGTCTATTCCATAGCTGCCGTTGACGAGATAACTAATGGCAGCCAAATAAGACTTTTCCATGGAACGTTAGCAGAGGCAAAGACGGTTAACATACCTTTCGCTCCTGTTGAGGTAGACTATGCAACCTTGACAATCAACATTCCAAATTATCCAGGTGCAAAGGTTGGTGTTTTCTTTCTTAACAATCATGTGTATGATTACCTCGATGATAATGGTTCGGTTCCCATAAATATTTCAAAGGGAGAAGGAGAATTGGTTATATTCGTGTATGATGAAAATATGGACTTTCAGCTGACAAAAATTTATCTCAATAGAGATTTCACTCTCCAAAGTAGCAAAACTCTAGAAATATCTGGAACTGCTCTTGAAAATCCAAGCCAGATAGAAGGTGAAGACGTTGTGTATGGATGGATTTTAGATAAAACAATTGTTCCAGCACACGCTGCATATGAGAAGGTTAAAATACCACAAGATAAAATTAAAGATACCGATATGTATGAAGCGTACCACCACTACTTTAGGGATTATCTCTCCGTTTATTGGACCAAAATTACAAAAGACGTACCAGTTACAATTCCGGAAGGAGTGAAAACACTGACACCTGCAACTACGACGATAAGTGCCACGGGAGTTGAGAATAATCTACTACCAAAGATAACATTTTCTCCATACCAAAGTGAGATATCAGGCTACGAAGTAAAATACTATAAGTTGCACGTCAATTATAACTGTTATATAACCATAACGTCTGGATACTTAGCTCAATTAAGCGACAACATATACACGTTCCCGAATATAACCTTAGATAATTGGAAAAATGAATACAATCCTTCCGGCAATTATGTGGTATATTCACTTGATATATGTCTATCACCGAACACGATAGACGAAATGAATTCACTGAAAGTTGAAAGTGAGTGGGTAGATTTCACTACATGGTTAGGAGGCCTTTGAACGTTTCAATCATCGAGGTCTGGAAAAACTAATGTATCAGACGATAGCATGCCGAGGGCTTAAAGCCCTCGGTTTTTGTTTTTATTAACTGCTTCTACAGTCCTCTGTCTCATCAAAATCACATCGAGTACCTCTCTTAATCCTTTCTTTTCACATACTTCATCTTTGTAACAGCATATTCTGTTATAATTCAATAGAACTAATTAGAACGTGATATTTGTTTAGATATTTACTTAATTCATCATATCTTGAGAGGTGGTTACCTTGGTGCAAGTGAATAATATCTCAAAGTCGTTTGTCAACAGGAAGAAGAAAAAGATAGAGGCTGTTAAGAATGTCTCTTTCGAATGTCGTTCTGGTGAGATATACGGTCTGCTCGGACCAAATGGTGCTGGGAAGACGACAACGCTGAGGATCATAGCAACTCTCCTCAAACCAGATAGTGGGGCTGTGATAGTCAATGGCCTGGATAATCAGAAAGAGCCAGACAAGGTGAGGGCGATGATAGGTTTTCTCACGAGTGATATGAAGGTATCGGGTAACCTCACTGGAAGGGAATTTCTAAGGTTCTTCGGTCAATTGAATCATCTATCGGAAGAGAAAATAGAAGAACGCACGAGGATGCTTGTGGAGATGCTCGACATGGCAGACTTCATAGATAGATCACCTAACAAGCTATCGAGTGGCATGAAACAGAAATTATCGATTGCAATAAGCCTCATCCACGACCCAGATGTCATAATCTTCGATGAACCTACGAACGGACTTGACATATTCGCTTCCAAGGTTGTAACAGATTTTCTCAAAGAGATGAAAAGGCAGCAAAAGACGATCATCATTTCCACGCACATAATGTCCGTTGCCGAAAAGCTCTGCGATCAGCTTGGGCTCATATTCAATGGCCAATTGGTAGAAAATGATACGATAGAGAATATCCTCAAAAAGCACGAAGCTGCAGAGATAGAAAATGTCTTTTTTGCCTATGCGAATTCTATGGGAGTGATTCAAAATGCTTAAAGATGCATTGATAATAATGGGAAAGGAACTGAAGAATATATTCAGAGACAAACGCACGATATTTTCTACTATTATATTACCAGTCGTGTTGTTCCCTGTCATGTTTGGAATAATCGGACTCATAACAAAAGCAAATGAAGAGGCAAAAGCAAAGGCGGAATATACAGTGTATATAGAAAGTACACTATCACAACCAGACGAGCTAACAAAAGTGATAGATGAAATTCATAAAGTTGGCAATTTTGGAATCGTAAACGATGGTATCAATGAGAAGGCTATAGAGTCTAATTCCACCGCTGTAGGTTTGAAAATAGGCAAGAATGGTGATATTTTCGTTGCCACAGTAATTTATAATTCAGTGAAGGAAAAGAGTACATATGCTGCACAAAAGATAAGGGAAGCCTTGATGAATCTGAATAGTGAGCTCGTTTCAGCAGAGCTCTTGTCAAGAGGCATAAATCCAGAAGAATTGAATTTTGTTCAGGTAAATGATATGGTTGTTGGAGTATCAGCAGAAAATGGCAATGTGGAAGAGGCAAAGGCAAAAGGGCAATTTACCCAAATACTTGCAGTGTTGGTACCTTATTTCCTACTTATATACATCTTTGCAGGCTCAATGGGGCTAGGAATCGATACAACGGCTGGTGAGAAAGAACGAGGAAGTTTGTCCATATTGCTCGTCAACCAAGTATCAAGAACATCTATTGCACTTGGAAAGATGCTATATCTCATGCTCATGTCGGTACTTACGTCCGTCTTGAATTTAGTTGGACTTGTAATAGGATTGTATCTTGAAATGTCGTTCTTAGGCGAGGCAAACATGCCATTTTCCATAGAAATTGGTGCAGCAGGCTACGTACTATTGTTCATAACAGTCATATTGCTTGCATTACTCTCTTCAGGTATCATAACCCTTATTGGAAGCCTTGCAAGGAGCGTTAAAGAAGCAACTGGATATATCACTCCTATATATATGATTGTACTTCTCTTTGGTATCTCGACGATGCAATCGGAAGGTAGTAAGGCATTTTATTATTACGCAGCACCGTTCATAAACATAATTTTCGGTATGAAGGATATTTTCATGGGGACGTTCTCGGTAGCAAATTTCTTGACCATGTTTATCGTTAATAGTGCGTTGGTCGTGTTGTTCGTGTATCTGACTGCAAAGATTTTCAATTCTGAGAAGGTTTTAGAGGTAACAACCGAGTAATTTGTTAAGATTTAGTAGAGTCTCTTAAAACTTTATAAAGGAGGAATCTGGATGATAAGGGCAGTTGGACTTACAAAGAAGTTCGGTGATTTCATTGCGGTGGATGGCATCAACCTAAATGTCAATCAGGGCGAGGTCTTCGGTTTTCTCGGCCCAAATGGTGCTGGTAAGACGACAACGATAAAGATGCTTACTGGTACGCTAAAACCTACGGCAGGCAGTATCGAAATACTAGGAATGGACATGAAGAACTATCCAATAGAGATAAAGAGAAGAATAGGTGTTGCGCCTGATGAGCCAAGGATATACGAGCATCTCAAAGGTTATGAGTTTTTGGAATTCATTATATCCATATACAAACTTGACAAGACAGAGATGAAAGTTAAGATAGAGGAACTCTGCGATGCCTTCGAGGTAGATTATTTGGATAAGCTTGCAGGTGAAATGTCTCATGGAATGAGGCAAAAGCTAATGCTCATTTCTGTACTCATGAGAAAGCCGGAAGTACTCTTTATGGACGAACCTACCGTTGGACTGGATGCAAAGAGTGCGAAAATACTTAAGGAACTTCTTATGAAATATGCGAGAGAAGGCACGACAGTTTTCATGACGACGCATATTTTGGAAATTGCAGAGAAGATGTGTGACAGGATCGCAATTATAAACAAGGGGCAGATCATAGCCGAGGCATCTGTAAGTGAACTGAAGGAGAAATATCGTGCGTCTCTTGAAGATATATTCTTATCTCTGACTGCAACGAACGATATTAAAGATATAGTCGATAGTTTGTGAGTTCGTGAGAGCGTGGTGTGGTGATATGAGAGAACTATCGATATTGTTGAAATATCTTGGGTTTTCGATCTTTCAAGAAACCGGACAAGCAGCTCAAGCCTCGAACTCGAGAAGATTTGGACGACGAGATGGCAAGAGAAGGGGTACAAAGAACAGAGCCATGCAGTACATAACAATATTGCTGCTCAGTAGTTTACCTATGGCTATCTTCGTGTTTGTCTCCAACTACAAAGTCTATTCCACCCTCACACGATTTCCACAAGTAGCTGGGGTATTCTTCAATACAACAATAAGCATGTTTTCTTTATTCTACATAGTTGGATTTATTGGTACGGGTATGTACTCGTTTTCAAGGACAGACGAGATAGAACTATTACTCACACTTCCAATTAAGACATCTACGTTGACTATATATAGTCTTTTGATATCTTTGAGTAGTCAACTTTTTACATTATCGTTTTTCGTTGGTTCGGCTCTTGGTTACATGTTTGGTGTGCATGTACCAGCACTTTCATTCATCCTAAGAACTTTGCTTCAACTGTATTTCATAACATCACTTTCAGCACTCTTTTCAGTGCTTGGTGGTGGGATGAGTTCGAAGAGTTTGGTCAGAAAACTAAACGTCTTTATGACACTTGCATTGGTATTCGTATACTTTGGTTTTACGTATGTAGAGGGTATAAATGTAGAAGAACTTGGCGAGAATGCGAATATCGTAAGATGGCTGTCATTTACAAATTCAAAGTACAATATACTTTCTTGGGCGTACTCAGATAGCAATATACTTGTTGCCTTAACTGTTGTGTTATCCATTTCGATTACAGTTCTGTTTTGGTACATGTCGAATAAGGTGGCTTTTGAGAACGTTCAAAGAAAATACAAGAAACAGAATTCAGAGGTTATGAAAAAGCAGTCTTATGCATCGCTTTTTGGCGGATTTGTGTGGAAAGATCTCAAATTACTTGTTAGAAATGAGCAGTTCATATTCCTGTTGTTGTACCCGTTTGTTTTTGGTATCTTCATGATGTTCGTATCGGCTTCATCGATAAGCTCTATAATGCCATTTGTCGTGATAGCAGTATTCTACTGTGCCATGGAAGCAGGCATGCTGACTTCGAGCGAGATGCAATCGAAGGAATTGCTTTTCACACTGCCAGTGAAAAGAAGTGCAATGATATTGCCAAAGATTACGATACCTGTGCTTATAAACATAGCGCTTTTCCTGTTGATTGATGTCATAGCATTACTATTCAACAAATTTGACAAGGTAGCACTCATATTCATTCCTATATCGATACTACTCTTTGCATTGAGCGCATTCATAGGTGCATACTATAGTATCACAAAACCTGGGAAAGCAAAAAGGCAACCATTTTCGAACACAGCCACATTCATTATAGAAGGAATAACGATAGGACTTGCATTTGCAATACTCTTCCCAATTACGATGCTTTTCGAGACACCGAATTTGAAGAATTGGCAGGAAATCACTTGCTGGCTTGTTATGGTAGGTTCGATAATAGCTTCTATTCTGCTCAGCTACTTTTACTACAGAAAGCTCAAGAAAGTAATTGAAGTTGAATAGGTTTTATCAGCTTTTGAATCGAATTATAGAGAAATCAAAAATAATTATTTTTTCTAAGTATTTTTTAAGCAATGGAGAGTATCATAATCATGAAAATGAAAAGAGAGACAAGGCAAAGAACTGGCAAGGCCGATAAAAGGCCATTAGACGCAGGAGGTAAACTTGAGGATGAAAGGATTTGGACATTGGTATGGTTATGGTTACCCAGTAGGTTCAGGTATTGTAGCAACATTTCTATGGCTTAGACCGATACTGTATTTTGCACTGTTCATTTTAGCAGTTTACATAATATATAGATTGTTTTTCAAAGATCGAACAGTTTTCAAAAAGCAGCCTAAGGCCTTAGAAATTCTACAAGAAAGGTTCGCAAAAGGTGAGATAACCGAAG
>DPIB01000064.1 GCA_003522805.1 Fervidobacterium sp.
TAAATAGTAGGTTATCCTTTTATCTTATTGATTGCTTGAATCCTACAGTTAATACGCAAGTTGGGGATTTGAAGAGAGTTCCTTTCGTAAAGCCTAATAGTGAAGAAGAGGAAGAGGTTTCTTTACTGTCAAATAAGTGTATTAGGATAAAAAAAGAAATTGATGCTAAATATATTTTAAACGGATCAATTAATAGTCCTCTTCATATTACATCTACTGTGAAAGACGGAATTAAGGAGGTTATTGTTGACGAAATTGGAAAGTATACATCGATACTTCTATATGAATATCTAATTGACCAAAAGATTAATAGTATATACGAACTTGATGAAAACGATATCAAAAGAATGGAAGAAAAAATGGGGAGTTGTGCAGCTTCGATTCCAGTATATCAAGAAGCATTAACTGAATATTTTAAAGTTGTATCTGATGATTCAGCCCTAAATAAAGCCATAGCCAATTTGCCCATTGTTAATTATGATGCCACAACTATTGAAGATATAAAAGATAAAATTTGCACAGTTCTTTACTCGAAGAATAATGAGATCGAAGATTTCTGTAAGAATAATGCCGTAAGTCCAATTACAATTTGGTACTTTGTGAAATTTGAAAATGTGCTTCCGCATGTAAAGGCAAAAGACTTGGTATATGAATGGTTTGAATTTGCCATGCGCGACATATTGAATAATTGTCAGGATGGAATTCTGGGAGTCAATAATACGGACACTCCAATTGTACAGGTCCTTGAGGAATATGCAGATGGAAAAGGTATAAATTCAGCACAGTTGTTGCAGATGGAAGAATACTTGGGAAAAAAGATCAGAGATTTTATGGAACAGGATTTTTTTCAACAACTTATGGATGATACTAATGTTTTTATGTATCTACCAAAGACTCCGTTTATCTGGCATCTTTCTTCGGGCGAAAAAAGAGGCTTTGAGGTGTTTGTGTCAATATATAAGTGGAATTCGGATTCTTTATATAAGTTGAAATCCAATTATATAAGCAAGAGACGTGAAAAACTTGAGTTTCGTAGGACGCAACTGGGAAACAATAATACTGCTCAGACACTGGAAGAAAGGGAACTGATAGATAAGCAACTGAAAGAAATAGATACATTTGTTAAGAAGATTGATGAATTGATTGCTTCTGGCTATGATCCGAAACTTGATGATGGTGTTGGAAAGAATATTGCTCCTCTGCAGGAGAAGATGATGCTTAAGGTAGATGTTTTGAATGCCAATCAGATGAAAAAATATTTAAAGGCGGAATGGTAATGATAGAGAAATGGCTTAGAGAGAAAATTGATTCCATGCTCTGTTATAACAAAAGAATTGTTGTTCTTGATACAACGTTACAGTGGGAATTTCTTGTGGATGCTGCTTGCGTTAACCTGTGTCTGCTCAAGAGAACAGCTTATGACAGCAATTGGCAACGGAAGCAAGAAGAATTGTTTTTACGATACGAAGCAGAAAAGAATCACGCTGATTCAGCGGTGGTGTTTTATATTCCTGGGGAGATAGCGAATGATTCATTTCTTGCTGAGTATGCAAGAACGGGTGGGTGCATTGAGCTATCTACTGAGTGGGTAAGAAATGTAATCCTTAAGAAAACTACACTTCAGGTGTCGCTTGGTGATGAGGAGCTTTACTCTGCATGCCACGTTGGTATAGAGAAGGATCTTAACTGGTGGAAACGTATAGTACAGAGAATTGACAGTATATTACTGCTCGAAGACGATATTTATAACTTTCTGGATGATCCGAAAGGATTCATGGCAAGAAAATCACCTGTGGTTAATAAACTCTATACGAAGGAGTTTTGCAAATTACTTGGACAGCCTGAACAGGAAAAACCTGCGGATACATTTGCTAATGAAATCGCTAAGCATATTTTTGATGGAATACTTAACGGAAGTATGACAGATAGAGAATATGCTATTTATTGTAAATGGATCGACAGCCGGGAGCATGAAGCAGCCTTCAAAAAATATCTGTCGAATTATAAGATTCCGAAGGGAATAGAAATCGATAGGGTCAATGATAACCATTGCTTTGAAACGATTGACAAAAAGTATCTGGTTGAATTAGTAGAAAACATCAATGATACAGAAAAAGTAAAGAAAATACTTTCGAAGATCAAAAAGCGCCTTAAATATAAAAATAAAAATCCATACATAGCTAAATGGTGGCCGGATGTAACGAATGTGATGAGTTTTTCCATTCCTTGTAAAGGTGAGAGTATTGATGAGATCAGCCATTATTATACGATGGAATTTGCTTCTCAGGACAGATCCATGCGAAGGTTGCTGTCTTATCTGAAGGCAGAAGAAAAGATTATCAGACCGTTGCAGGAACATTACGAACGGATGAATCAGGATCTTTTAAAAGTATGGTTTGCTCATTATGGAGAATATAAAGAGAGCCAAAAGGGTTATCTAGTAAGGCTGATAAAGAATTCTTCTAAGAAAATTGCGATTATTGTCGGTGATGGGATCCGTTACGAAATGGCAGACAGCGTAGCGTCAAGACTAGACCCTACCATAATAACAGAGAAAAAATTTATGTATGCAGGACTGCCTTCAGAGACAGAGCATAATATGAGCGCTCTATATACCACTGAAGGGAAGGTTATTACTGATAAAAGTGAGCGAGAAAAGATCCTTTCAAAGGAAGCTGGTAAAGAAATAATTTATCTCCAACTGGAAGACGTAAATGAGACGACGGAGGGCGAGATCCTTGTTCTCACGTATAAGGACATTGACGATGCCGGGGAAAAGATGCAGCAGAGCATGCTACGTCTGGTAAAAGAATTTGAGGATCTTTTGATAGTAAAGATTCAATTGCTCTTGCACATGGGGTATAAAGAAGTTCATTTTGTCACAGATCATGGATTCGTGCTTACAGGAGTACTTGATGAAGCTGATAAGATTCCGACGGATGATATCGCGGGAGATAAAAAGGTTTCCGAAAGATATATACGTTCAGTAGAAGAGCAGACAAACGAAATGTATATTTCAATAAAGGAGCCATATGGAGAATACAACTATGTGAATTTTGCGAAAAGTTCAAGGCCATTTTACTCTACAGGGAAATATGGATATTCCCACGGCGGATTCACACCTCAGGAAGTTGTTATT
>DPIB01000026.1 GCA_003522805.1 Fervidobacterium sp.
GGCATATCTTCTATTTTTGCATCGACATCTACGTAAAGACCATACTTTTCTGATAGTTCTTTAACCTTTTGTCTAGAACCTCTTATGTCGAAATTCAAACCTTTTACAGGTTCACTTCCCAAGACTACGTTTTCTGTAGCTGTTAATGTGTCGACTAACATGAAATGTTGGTGTACCATACCAATTCCTGCTTTGATAGCGTCTCTTGGCCCGAAAAACACCTTCTTTTCACCAAATATCCTAATTTCTCCACTATCTTGGCGATACAGTCCATACAACTGATTCATCAATGTACTCTTACCCGCACCATTTTCACCTACAATGGCATGTATTTCACCAGTTTTTATGCGGATTGTGACTTTGTCATTTGCCAGTACTCCTGGAAAGTTTTTGGTTATTTCGATCATTTCTACAGCATAACCGTGTCTAGCTTGGCTTACTGTCTCACTCACCAAAAATACACCTCCGATATTTACGCATTATTTAAGTCTAAAATTTAAGATTCCAACGTTTTGACAGATCAAAACTTTATGATTCAAGAAGTCTCGATCTATCAAAATGGGGGGCGCAAGCGCCCCCTGAAAAATTTTAGTAGGTGGTTATTTGGGTAGTCTTATTCCCTTTACTGTGAATGCCTTAAGTGCATCTTCGGAATCTGGTATTATTATCGTTCCGTTGAGCACGAGGCTTTGGAGATAATCGATTTCTTTCAACACTGTTGGGGCAACTTTGCTGATTATATCTTTTGTATAAGTAAGTTGCGACATTCTAACTCCTTGTTCCTTCATACCAAGTGTCACCGTGCCACCTTTGAATTGTCCTGTGTATGCCCATTTGACTCCGTAGTAACCTGCCATGTCGACACCTTTCATTGCACTTGTGAGGACAACTCCTGGTGCCATATAGTCTTGATCAACGTCAACACCTATCGCATAGTACAACGTTTTACCGGAGAGTGCGTACTTCTTTATGTTCTCCAATCCCTTACCCGCTAGCTTTTCACTCTTTTCTTTTGCTGCTTCAATAACTCCGTTCCCACAAGCACCGGCAGCTGCGAAGATGATATCAACGCCTTGGGAAAATTGAGAAATCGCAAGGTCTTTACCCTTTTTTGGATCGCTAAATTCATTCGTGTAACCTTTGATAACTGTTACTTTCTTACTCTTGAGATCTTGATAAGCCTTTATACCCGCTTCGTATCCATATCTGTATCTTTCTACTGGTGGGATAGCGATACCACCAACAAAACCGACTTTACCTGTTTTTGTCATAGCTGCTGCTAGATATCCAACAAGGAATGCAGCTTCTTGTTCTTTGAATAGGAATCCTATGACATTTGGAAGTACACTAGAAGTTTCAAAGTCAATGGCTGCAAAGTAAACTGCTGGATATTGTTTCGCAACTTTCTCAAGAGCATCTTGCATCATGAATCCAACTGCAAAAACAATTCCGCCATCTTTCTCTTTAAGGACTTCTTCTGCCGCTTTTGTGAGGTTTGGTATGTAGTCCGACTGTTCCAAAGACATAACAACCTTCGCCTCTACTTTCAGTTCTTTTGCTGCTCTTTCAATACCTGCCCATGTACCATCGTTGAAAGACTTGTCACCTAGACCTCCAGTATCTGTAACCATGATGGCTTTGAAAGAAAAACCAAATGTGAGTAATACCGCAAGAAGTGTTACGACCAACAACTTTTTCATACCCTCGCCCTCCTTCTAAGGATGTGGTTGTGATACAGCCAGTATAATCCAAAACCGACTGATAATATAAGTGCATATGGAATCAACCAATTTACGTAAATCGTCATTGACGGAACATCGACTTGAACAAATAGCGTCTGATGCTTTAATAAGGTGAGAACTGCAACCGCGAAACTTCCAGCTATTGGGATAAATGCCTCATACATCTTCAGTGCAGTTAAGAAAAGTGCTATACTTAGTAGTATTATAGCAGATAAATGTGTATGAATCTTGTATCCCGGAACAAGAATTGCTGTCTTTTTCTTTGTAGTGTTCACATCAGATAGTAGCCTCTCTAAAGTCTTACCACTGAACTTTTGGTTAACAAAGTCGATCATCTCTTCTTTGAAGGATTCTGAGCTTATGGGAACGGATTTTATGAAAAACTTCTCAATTGATGCGATCTCTTTCTCTGCTTTTTTTGATCTTGATTTTTCAAAATATATGAAATCGTCCAGTTCTGCTTTGTAATCTTGACGAATATCTTTCAATTTTTGTACATATTCAATCCTCTTTGAGAAATTATCTGGCATGAAGTATTCTTCATCAATCTCGTAAAACTGATCTTGAAAGACTTCATCAACTAGTAAAGAGAACTCTTGGATAGATTGGTTCACCACCGTGTTGTACTTTTTCAAACTTTCCTGAACTTTTCCAAGCGGGTCTTTCAGTGTTTCATCCACAAGAACATTGTAAAAAGGAGAATTGCAGAATTCTTCTTTCATCAGTAAATCTTTGGTTGCAAAGGTTGGAAGAAATAAAATTAAAACAGTGAGTATCGTAAAGATAAATGGAACATAATCTTTCTTTACAAAGAAATAGAATAATGAAAAGAGTATTGAGATTGCAAATACTATACCATAAATAGTACCATCAACAGTCGATTGAACGTTGAAAAACGCACCTATATAAATGGTTTCAGATGCAATTATCAATGCTAGAGGAACCTTGAGGTTCTTGAAAAACAAATACGATATAAGAAATAGAACTACATAGACAACCCATCTTATCCATGCCCAACTTGTTTGCTTTGGAGTGACTTTTACGAATTGTTCTGCAATTTCATTCTTCAGACCAGCAATAAGGGAAAAAGAACTTCTGAATATCGAGCCTCTCGCCCTCATTATAAGCATTTCCGGATCGTATTCTGAAGCGGATGATTTGGCTTCTGTTATTATTTCAGACAAAACATCTATGACTTCCGGATTGTTCATAATTAGACTTATAGTTTCGAGTTCTTCGTTGTTGTAAACGGACGAATATTCATATCCGCTTACTAAGTCCTCTCTCAATGATTCCAATTCACTAGGCACGACCTCCAAATGGACATCTGCACCGAAGAGATACGCCGCTAAGTCTTGTGCATAGTTTCCAAAAGCCTCTGTAATTCTACCCTGATATTCGCCAAAAAAATCATTAAACAGTGGCGAGTTCATCACAAGTTCTATATCAAGATTCCTATTGTTCAGTTGTGCCTCCCAGTAAGCCAGATATATTGCACGAGCAAGTTTTTCTTCCTCATTCTCAATACCATCGAACGGATTCAGTGCCTCGAGGTAATTCCCAGTTTTTTTCGCAATCTCACTTCTCTCTGATGAACCGACCATGTAAATTTTAAAAAATCTATACAGAGGTAAATCGTCTCTTATAGTCTTTTCAACGCTTTTATGGAACGGATTTGAAGGTTCAAAATATTCTAGATAGATCTCTTTCGACTTTGCTAAATCGATTGCGAATATGATTGTCGAGGAGAATAATAGTATCAGTATCAAAGGTATAGCCTTTTCCCTAGTCACACTCTGCACCTTCCTTTGTTTTATTTTACCATTTTCCTGCAAGAAGACTCC
>DPIB01000071.1 GCA_003522805.1 Fervidobacterium sp.
AACCTTTCACTATTCAGCTATTGTATGAAACTACTAGCTATACACAAAATATCACACTTGGTATAGATAGTGGTTATAACTACATAGGTTTCTCTGCTGTCACAGAAAAAGAGGAATTAATATGTGGTGAAGTTAAACTAAGGGATGATATATCTGAGCTTCTTAAAGAAAGGCGGATGTATCGTAGAATTAGGCGCAATAGACTTAGATATAGGAAACCTAGATTTGATAACAGAATTTCATCTAAGAAAGAAGGTTGATTAGCGCCCTCTATTAAACACAAGTTAGATTCTCATGTTAGGTTTATTAATTATCTTAAATTATCTTCAGACAACTCATTTTCAAGATGATTTCAAAAACTGAACTATTTATATGACTGGTAAGATACTGAGAGAGTAGGGTATTAGAGTCTCTAGTGAGGTGGTTTGATGTTTAACAGGAAATTTCTTACTTACCTACCGCTAATAACAGTTTTATTATTGCTCTTGTTTTATTCACCATTCATAACTTCTGTCATGGGGGCAACTATAAACGATTTGTCTCCAGCTTCTTCACAGTACAAAGCTGTGAATTTTCTAGTCGATAGAAAAATTATGGAAGTTGATCAAAATAACAATTTTAAACCATCGTAACTTGTGTCGAAATTAGACCTTGCTAAATACTTATACAACTTGATAGTCTATTACAAGCTCGAGAATCTGAGTACCTCCAGTGTTGAAGGTGAATTAAGTAAACTACAGTCACGTGTTTCTTCTCTCGAGAAACAAGTTCAGACCAGTAGTTCGGCTCAGTCAAGCATACAAAATGACATAAGCGATATCAAGAAAAGGCTTACGTCTCTTGAAAGTAAAGTTGGGGCAATTACTACACAAACACCTCAGATTTCCCAATCTTCCCAGACAAAGGATGTATCAAAAGACTTGGAACAATTGTCGAAAAGAATTTCGGCACTTGAACAAGCTGATATTCAAATGAATAGTAAGATATCCAGCCTTAATAGCGAATTGAGTAAGATATCGTCTATCAGTACTGAGCTAGCTAAGATACCAAACCTCAGCAACGAGATCAATAAGATACCGACTCTTAATAGTGATCTCAACGCCCTTAAAACAGAGGTAAAAAGTAATACCCAGAGAATTGAATCGAAAATAGCCGCACTAGAAAATAGTATAAATTCAAGTCAGCAAGACATAGGAAAGATTTCGACCCTCAGTACTCAGATATCGAAGTTGGAAGGGAGAATTTCGGCACTTGAAGAATCTCAGCGGAAAGATCTTTCTAATGTTGAAAACATGGTTATTCAAAATTCAAAAGAGATAGAAAAACTGAAAACACTTAACAATCTTTATACTTCAGCTAGCAAAGAAATTGACTCACTGATGCAGAGAGTTTCAAAGATCGAAGAAGTTATCAACAGAGGTGATGATTTTATAGAAAAGCTGGATGCAATTGATGTCCTTACGGTTGTTGATTTTGTTGGTAATTTCCAGATATTGTCAAACCGGTTTGATCAACTCGTGGCAAAATACACAAAAATTGAAGAGCAAATGCGCTCATTTTCTGTTGAACAGCAGTATATCATAGATGAAATTTCAAATGTTAAGAGCAGCATAGAAAAAACTAGTGATCTGTCGGTTAAGGTATCTGAGCTTTCTAGTAGTCAAGAAAAGACTGATTTGGAAGTAGAAAATCTTAATAAGGAAGTAGAGAGCTTACGTTCTGAACTTCAGTTCACAAGATGGTTAGCTATTGCAGGGACTGTTACATCTGTAGTACTTGGTTTGATTTTTATCGTTACTGCAGGTCAGTAATCTGTAATCATCAATTGTTGGGTGGTGAATTCTGAGTTGATCGGTCTAGCATTGGAAGCAGGAGGAGTTAAAGGTTTTTCACATATAGCTACTTTGAAGGTATTTGAGATGTGTAACGCAAAAGTAGATGTAATAGCAGGATCTTCTGCAGGTGCTATAGTAGGGGCATTGTACTCCTTATATGGTGATGCGGATCAAGTCTACGATGAGTTTTCAAAGAACGTTATCTCATTTCTAAAAGGTAAGGCGATAAAATCCTCTGTCCCTATGTTCGAGTTTGTTATGAGGAAGGCTTTAATTACCTTGGATGATTACTATGAATTTTTCAAAGCACTCTTTGGAAAAACAAAATTCTCGGAACTTAGGACGAAGTTGATAGTTGTAGCCTTCGACTGTGAAGAATATCAATCAGTGGTCATAGACGAAGGATTCATAGTTGATGCTGTTCTAGCGAGCTGTACAGTACCGGGCGTTTTTGAACCTACTTATATAGGTGGTTCAAAAGTTTTAGATGGCGGAGTACTTTCACCACTTCCTACCGAAGAACTGAAGGAACTTGGTGCGGACAAGATAGTTGCAAGTATATTTGAAGAGGAAATACCAGATTACCAGACGCAATTTGAACTACTTTCGACCATTGACACAATAAAGGGGCGTGAGATACTTGAAGAAGAATTGAAATTGGCAGATTTTGTCTTCAGCTATCCTGTTGAGGTAGAATGGAGTGAGTTTGAAAAGCATGAGCAAGTCTACACAGATGCTATGAAAGTTGCTATGGATAGGAGAGATCAATTTGAGAATTTCATTAGGCGGTGATGTGGTTCAATATCTTGGAACAGTTGGATTTTTCAAGGCTTTAGAAGAGTCGGAGGATATGAATAGCGATTTTTTTGAGATACACTGTTGTGGTTTCTCGTGTATTCCAGCAATACTCTGGCAGTATGACTCCAAGACCTCGTATGCGAGGGTATCAAAAATGTGGGGAGAAGCTATCAAGCTTTTCAAATCTGTGTCTAATCCTTCTTTGTCTCGTATGAGTAAAAGTATCTCACTATTGTACAATGTTCAAAAGAAAATCAAAAACCAAGAAGAAAATGAAAAAATGATAGAATTCGTGCAAAAATGGGTACCCAAATTTGATATCGATGATACTCTTAAAGTAAAAGTACATGCATTTGACATGTCGGAAAAGAAAGAAAAGATGCTATTCGGGAATTCACTGGAGGTATTATCGAAAGCAGTAACTTACCCAATAGATTTCTCGCCAATTGATAATTATGTTTCTCTAGCATGGGTATTTGGAATTCCTGAGGGAGATGGTATAATATATATCGATTGGCTCAATTCTTTTACCCCTCAGAAGGCTGCTGACTATCTTCTGTTGTCCACTTTTTCACGGACATCTAAGTTGATTAAAGATCGTTCCAATAGATCTCGTTTTTCAACCTCGATACAAATTTCCGATGTTCGAAATCTTAGCGTGATAAGTAACAGGTTCTATCTTGCAGGTAAGAAAGTTGTTGAAAGTCTTGCCATGCTGTCAAAAGGTAGGAGGTAGGAGTATGAAAAGTTCGAAGGTAGTTATATGGACGCTGTTGATCATATTGCTTTCTGTAGTCATCGTTTTTGCTCAAACAACAACGACAACAACGACAACTAGTGCAAAAAAATCGAAGACGGTAAGGGTTTCGGCAGACTATGTTGAGCCAAAAAGTGATGTTATTTACTATAAAGGCAAAGTGTTTGTCAACATCGATGAGGACAAAGTCAGTGTCAAGACGACAGAAATGTATGTAAAGAAAGTTGGAGACAAATGGAGAAATGTTGAAATACCTGTGAAATCTGAATTCAGTTTCGATGGTGGAAGTGCCGTTGCAGACAAGATGACGTACGACCTTGACAACAGAACGGGAACACTTGTGAATACCACTATCACGATCATCGATACTAAGAGCAACGAGAAAATAATAATAGTGGCAGATAATGTGAACTATGATCTGGAGAATGACAAGTATAATGGCACAAAAAAAGGTGGAGTAAATATCACAAAAGGTGATATTACTGCAATTGGCGATAAATTCGATTACGATAAGAAAAAAGGAGAACTAATACTTGTCGGAGCTGTAGTCATCAACGATTCTAAAAAAGGTATAAAAATGACAGCATCGGATGCAGTTATCAATACAGAAAACAACGACATGAAAGCAAACAATGTGAATATAGAGCTTAAAGTGGAATAAGAGAAATAGGAGAAAGGAGTTCGTTAATGCACAAGTTCATAATTTCTGGTCCAACAGGTTCAGGAAAGACAGAGTTAGCTGTTGGAATAGCTGAGCATTTACCTATAGAAATCATCTCGATGGATTCCAGGCAGATTTACAAACACATGGACATAGGTACAGCAAAGCCAGATCCCTATCAACTCATTTCTGTAAAGCATCATATGATAGATATAATAGAACCATCAGAGTATTTCAACGCTTTTTTGTATCAAAAGATGGCTAAAGAAATTGAAAAAGACATAATAGAAAGAGGCAAAATACCCATATACGTTGGTGGAACAGGATTATATATCGATGCACTAGTGAAAGGTTTTTTTGAAGGTGTACCGAGAGATGAGAACATAAGAAAAGAGCTCAACAAACTTAATGAACAAGAGCCTGGAATACTCAGAAAAATGCTTGAAGAATTCGATCCTGAAGCAGCATCAAGAATCCACGTTCAAGACATGAAGAGAACGATAAGAGCATTAGAAGTGTACCTTAAAACAGGAAGGAGAATCTCTGAGCTTCAAAACCAAACAGTCAAGGATTCAGAAAAATGCTTTACACTGGTAGTTCTGAATCGTAACAGGGAAGAACTATACGAGAGAATAAACAACAGAGTAGACAAAATGATAGAATATGGATTGATAGATGAGGTAAAAAACCTAGTGTCAAACTATGGGACAACTCCTGAGGCATTCAAAACTATTGGATACAGAGAGATCATGGATTATCTAGATGGATTATACTCACTTGAAACCGCTGCCCAACTTATTAAACGCAATTCTCGTCACTATGCGCGTAGGCAGATCATCTATCTAAGAAGGTTTAAGAACGCAATATGGGTAGATGGAACCGAAGGCGATGTAGAAGAAAATGTCATCAGGTTGATTGAAGAAACATTCTCAAATACCCCAAAAAGCTGAAAAGATGTTAAAACATTCCAACATCAACCCCTAAAAAGATTTGATTTGAGGTGAAAAGTACATGGAAGCACTCTACAGAAAATACCGTCCCGCTCAGTTTTCTGAGATCGTTGGTCAAGAACATATAAAGAGACTTCTGAAGAATGCCCTTGAAAAGAGAATGATATCACACGCCTACATTTTTGCTGGGCCTCGTGGTACTGGTAAAACAACCACTGCAAGATTAATTGCCAAATCTCTTAATTGCGAAAAACACCAATTCTCCGAGCCATGTAACGAGTGTTCTTCTTGTAAAGCAGTAGATAGTGGTTCACATCTCGATGTGATAGAATTAGATGCGGCATCCAATAGGGGTATTGATGAAATAAGAAGGATAAGAGACGGCGTTAACTTCAGCCCTGCTATGGGTAAGTACAAGGTTTACATAATTGATGAAGTTCATATGCTAACTCGAGAGGCATTTAATGCGTTGCTAAAAACTCTAGAAGAACCTCCAGAACACGTGGTTTTTATTCTTGCTACCACGAATCCTGAAAAAATTCCACCTACTATTACTTCACGTTGCCAAGTTCTAGATTTTAAAAATATTCAAAGCGAAGCGATAGTGAACAGACTCAGAGAGATTTCTTCAATAGAAGGATTCGACATAGACACAGAAGCATTGCTGAAAATTGCTAGAAAGGCTTCGGGAGGGCTTCGGGACGCTTTATCTATTCTTGAGCAAGTTATTAGGTATACTGGTGGAGAAGTAACTGTCCAAGCGGTGGATGAGGCACTTGGACTTGTCGATGAGGTGGTCATAGCCAATTTCGTAAACTCTATACTTGAAAACGATGTACATACTGTACTCAATATAACAGAAGAAGTTTACATTGAGCGTGGTGACTATGACACATTTCTGACTCAGCTTATCGAATACACGCTTGAGAAGAAAACGAGCTTTTTGACCAGCCTGGCATTGGAGTTTTTTGGAATAATGAAAGATTTGAAATTTTCAGAAGAGAAACTACTGATTGCAAAACTATTGTTTGCAAATCTTGCCGAGAAGTTTGGTTCTGCTAACGCAACGAACCCAGAGGCCATGCCTAAAGATAGAAAGAATAGCGTTAAAGATGGTATTAAAACTACCGAACATCTGGAGCAAAACATCGGAAAGAATTCGCATGATGAACCTGTCTCATCTAAGAAGCCACCTTTAGACGAATTCCCGAGAGCACAGACAAAGAATCAGATAAATGAGCAAATGGTAGAGCAAGTAAACAAGCCTGAGAATTTACCAGTTAATGTAGAAAAGAACGCAAAGAATATATTACCAACTGCAACTATGGAAGTATTGGAAGAACTCAAATTGAATGGTGACCTTTCCATATTTGTTGGTCTATCCTTGGCAACTGTGTATGAGAATGAAGATTCGATAAGAATCGTTTTTGATGAATCAAAACAATTTAGTTATGAAGTTATAAGAGAGAGAAAAGACGAAATTGCAGTGTTGTACAAGAACAAAACAGGCTTAAATAGGGAGGTCATTGTCGAACTCTCCAATGAAATACAAGATCCTGTTGTAGAGAAATTGAAAATGCTCTTCGGAAATCTTGAATAGATTTCTGTGAAAAACAAGTATCAAAACGAGGTGATTGTATGATTAACATTTACGATATCATATTGAAAGCAAAGTCTGCTAGAGCGACAGACATACATCTGTCTGTAAATAATCCACCTATAATCAGGATCGATGGTTTCCTTGTAAGAATGCAAGGTTATCTCCCACTTTCAGAGCAGGATATATCATACACTGTAGAACAGCTAATTGGTGAATATAAGATAGAGAATAAATCAGCACGTGAAACTGATTTTTCTTTTGGATTTGAAGACGTTAGAATCAGGGCGAATCTATACTATGAGAGAGGAAAACCAGCTTTAGCACTGAGGATTATTACAAAGAGAATCAGAACATTTGAAGAACTTGGTATTCCAACCATACTGAAAGATTTCTGTGATAAAGATTCCGGTCTTGTTATAGTAACTGGGCCGACTGGTAGTGGTAAATCTACGACATTGGCAGCAATGATCGATTACATCAATTCAAAATACGCATATCACATAATAACAATCGAAGACCCTATAGAATATGTTTTTGAGAACAAGAACTCACTGATACACCAAAGAGAGTTAGGCAGAGATACGCATAGTTTTAGTGACGGTTTGAAATACGCACTCAGGCAAGACCCAGATATCATTCTAGTTGGTGAAATGCGTGATCTTGAGACGATAGCACTTGCACTTACAGCTGCAGAAACTGGACATTTAGTCCTTGCAACATTACACACAAACTCCGCAGCAACCGCTCCAGAAAGAATTGTCGATGTGTTCCCGGCTCATCAGCAGAAACAAATCTCGCTTCAGTTGGCGAATACTTTGATTGGTGTTGTATTCCAAAGGTTAGTCCCCAAAAAAGGTACAGGACTTATTCCAATCGTTGAAATACTTGTGGCAAATATGGCCGTCAAAAACTTGATAAGAGAAGGGAAGATACATCAGATAGAGAGCATAATGCAGACTGCTCAGAAACATGGAAACGTGTTATTCGATGATGCACTTTTGAAAGCATATTTCTCCAACGTGATTTCAAGGGAAACAGTTGTTGACTTTGCTAGGGAACCTGAGGAGGTGGCAAAGAAGATAGGATGGACAGGAGCTTAATGGAGAATATCAGAGACTGGGTAAGAAGCACAGTAGAAGAGCTAGAGAAAAAGCTAGTGGAAAATCTTGAACTGAAAGACATGATCAAAGTCTCATCTGATTTTACCAAATTTAAGGAAATAGAATCATTAACAAATCAATATTTTGAACTCTTGGACGAAAAAGAATTATGGAAAGAGGAACCTGGAAGTGAAGAGGAAATACAAAAGATAGATGGAAAAGCAGAATCGTTAGCCAACGAAATACTGACATTACTTTTACCTGAAGATGAATTCAAAGATAGGAATGTGTTCTTGGAAATTCGTGCTGGAACAGGCGGAGATGAAGCAGCACTCTTTGCAGGGGATTTACTCAGAATGTATCTAAGATATGCGGAAATGAAAAACTGGTCTTGCGAGATAATCGATGAAAGTAAATCTGACCTCGGTGGTTACAAAGAGGTTGTTGTCAGAATAAAAGGGAAAAACAGTGGCACTTATATGAAATATGAGCGCGGAGTACATAGAGTGCAAAGAGTTCCTGTTACGGAATCTGGTGGAAGGATCCACACATCAACTGCGACAGTGGCGGTACTTCCTGAAATCAGAGATGTCGATATTTTTGTAGATCCGAAAGATCTACGTATTGATACCTACAGGGCTTCAGGTGCTGGCGGTCAATACGTTAACAAGACAGAATCTGCGATTAGGATTACGCACCTTCCTACAGGCATCGTAGTTACATGTCAATCCGAACGCTCACAGCATCAAAACAAAGATAAGGCGATGATGGTTCTCAGAGCGAAATTGTACGACTTAGCAAAAGGAGAGCAAGACGAAAAAGTATCTTCTCAAAGAAAAAATCAAATAGGTAGTGCTGAGCGCAGTGAGAAGATAAGAACGTATAACTTTCCACAAAACAGGGTAACGGACCATAGGATAAACCTCACGATATACAATTTGCAAGCAGTAATATATGGAGATTTGGATTTGATCATACCAAAACTGATCGAATATGATATTGAGCAACAACTCAAAGAGCTGGGGATAATCTAAAATGTGGAGGGATAAAGATGCTGTATGTAGTTGATCACCCTTTGATAAAGCATAAACTTACAATCATGAGACGGATTGATACAGGCCCGAAGGAGTTCAGAGAACTGCTCAGAGAAATAACACTTTTGGTTGCTTATGAAGCAACAAGGCACATTGAAGTACACGAAATTGAAGTTGAAACTCCACTAGAAAAGACGAAAGGATATTATATAAATGACAAAGACATCGTGATAGTTCCTATACTGAGAGCAGGATTAGGAATGGTCGATAGTATCTTGGAATTGTTACCAAATGCCTCTGTAGGTCATATAGGTATATATCGCGATCCAGAAACGCTTAGAGCGATAGACTATTATTTTAAGATCCCGAGGTTGAACGACAAAAGTGAGATTTTCGTGCTTGATCCTATGTTAGCAACCGGGGTTTCGGCAATTGATGCAGTTTCGAAAGTTAAGCAAGTAGGTGCTAAAAGGATTACTTTCATTTCATTAATATCTTCACCAGAAGGAGTAGAGGCTCTTGAAGAAGTTCATCCAGATGTAGATATTTATACTGCCTCACTTGATAGACAACTAAGCGACCACGGTTATATCCTTCCAGGACTTGGCGATGCGGGTGACAGATTGTTTAGAACCAAATAACGCGTCTTTTGCACTGAACTGAAGTAGAATGTGGTTAGAAGACAATGGAGGTGTTTCTTACTTGAATGAAGGAATAAACATGAGGCAACTCGAAGAAATGACAGTGAAAGAGCTTTACGAACTTGCAAGAAAATATGATATTCCAAGATACACAGCAATGAGGAAACAAGACCTTATATTTGAAATATTGGAGGCAAAAGCGAAGGCTGAAGGCTTTTTCTTTGGTGAAGGTGTTCTTGAAATTGCACCTGATGGATATGGCTTTCTCAGAAGTCTTGAAACGATGCTTTCGGGACCAAAGGATATCTATCTATCACAATCTCAAATAAGAAAGTTCAATCTAAACACGGGTGATATCATTTCGGGTGTGATTCGACCACCAAAAGAAGGGGAGCGCTTTAATGCTATGATAAAGATCGAAGCAATAAACTATAAATCCCCCGAACTTGCTGATGAACGTGTGAATTTTGAAAACCTCACACCTGATTATCCAAAGGAAAGATACATACTGGAGACCGAAAGGGAAACGTATTCTACAAGACTGATTGATCTCTTTGCTCCGATAGGGAAAGGTCAGCGTGGTATGGTCGTTGCTCCACCAAAGACCGGAAAGACAACGATTCTAAAGGAAATGGCAAACGGGATAGCTCAGAATCATCCAGAAACCATAAGGATAGTGTTGTTAATCGACGAAAGACCAGAAGAAGTTACAGATATAA
>DPIB01000046.1 GCA_003522805.1 Fervidobacterium sp.
ATAATTATGAAAACCAAAACTGTGACAGGAGGGGGTAAGAGCATGAAAGTAAAACCACTAGGTGAAAGACTACTGATAAAGCCCATAGTTGAGGAGAAGAAGACAGTTGGAGGTATAGTTCTTCCAGATACCGCCAAGGAGAAACCTATGAAGGCAGAGGTTGTTGAGATTGGAAAATTACCGGAAGATTGTACGTTGAAGGTTGGAGACAAGGTAATATTCAGTAAGTATTCGGGGACCGAGCTGAAGATCGATGATCAAGACTACATCATCATCGAAATAGATGATGTCCTAGCAAGAGTAGAAGAGTAATCGAGGAGGTGTGAGATATGTCAAAGCTTTTAAGATACAGTGAAGAGGCAAGAAGATCACTGGAAACAGGTGTGGACGCAGTTGCAAATGCAGTGAAGATTACATTAGGACCGAAGGGTAGAAACGTTGTTATCGAGAAATCATGGGGAAGCCCAACTATCACAAATGATGGTGTTTCTATCGCAAAGGAGATCGACCTTGAGGATAAATTTGCGAATCTCGGTGCACAACTTGTAAAGGAAGTCGCAAGCAAGACGAACGATGTTGCAGGTGATGGTACGACAACAGCAACTGTCCTTGCGCAGGCAATGATAAAGGAAGGGCTCAAGATGGTCGCAGCCGGTGCAAATCCGATACTTGTCAAGAGAGGAATTGATAAGGCAACGGCTAGAATTGTCGAGGAAATCAAAAACTTCTCAAAGAAACTTGCCAATTCTGAGGATATTGCACACGTTGCAGCTATCAGTGCAAATAGTGAGGATATAGGCAAACTTATTGCAGAAGCAATGGATAGGGTTGGCGAAGATGGAGTTATTACAGTTGAAGATAGCAAAACAATCGATACTTATGTTGAATTTACCGAAGGTATGCAATTCGATAGGGGATATATCTCTCCATATTTCGTAACGGATCCAGAGAAGATGGAAGTTGTTTACAATGAGCCGTTTATTCTCATCACCGATAGGAAGTTATCTGCAGTAAAACCACTTATTCCGATTTTAGAAAAGGTTGCTCAGACAGGTAAGCCGTTGATAATCATTGCTGAGGATGTAGAGGGCGAAATGCTTACAACTCTTGTTTTGAACAAGCTTAAGGGGACGCTCAATACGGTTGCAGTGAAGGCTCCCGGTTTTGGCGACAGAAGGAAGGCTATGCTGCAAGATATAGCTATATTAACAAGCGGTATCGTTGCGAGTGAAGAACTCGGAATCAACCTTGAAGACCTCACGCTCCAAGACCTTGGAAGAGCAGATGTCGTGAGAGTTAAGAAGGATGAAACGATAATCGTTGGTGGAAAAGGAAAAAGTGAAGAAATAAAGAAAAGAATTGCCCAGATTAAGGCGCAGATCGAACAAACAACGAGCGAGTACGAAAAGGAAACACTCCAAGAGAGAATGGCGAAACTTGCCGGTGGTGTTGCGGTAATCAAAGTGGGTGCCGCAACAGAAACGGAACTTAAGGAAAAGAAACACAGGATTGAAGATGCTCTTAGTGCAACGAGGGCAGCTGTTGAAGAGGGTATCGTCCCCGGTGGCGGAATTACGCTATTGAGGGCAAGAAAGGCACTTGAACCGTTGATTGCAGAACTTCAAGGAGATGAGAAACTCGGTGCACAGATCGTCTACAGTTCCCTTGAAATGCCGACGAAACAGATTGCTATCAATGCCGGTTACGATGGTTCTATAGTGGTGCACAATGTGCTTTCTAAGGAGGACCTTCCATACGGGTTCGACGCACTCAAAGGTGAATATTGCAACTTGTATGAACATGGTATCATCGATCCGGCAAAAGTCACAAGAAGCGCACTTCAAAATGCTGCATCTATCGCAGGTATGCTCTTAACAACTGAAGTGCTCGTGGTGGAAAAGCCCGAGGAGAAGAAACCAGAAGTACCTGAAATGCCTGCAGACTATTGATGACTGTTCGATAAGTAGTTCAACAAGCATTTAGTTATCGTTTAGTTATCGTAGTTATTAGGTGGTTATAGATAATCCGTTACGGTATTTATATAGTTGACAGATAGGACAGATAGCGATTTCCAAGCGAGGTGACACAGATGCAGATATGCAAAAGTGCCACCTCGTTTTTTTACATATCTAGACAAGTTTGTATGGGAATGTGCAAGATGATCTATGGAGAAATTGCGAAACGACCATGCAAACTTATATGAGCTTGTATGAATCTGCATGGATGTATGTTAAAATGTATCTGTTAAGTTATCTGTTAAGTAAGGGGGCTATGAGACTATGCGCATTAGATTGGTTGTTGTCACGGATATCAGGGGTACGATCGCAAGAAACAGGGATGATCCGGTGAATTGGTCAAGTAAGGAAGATAAGCGATTTTTCAAACAGACTACTTCTGAATCAGGGGTAGTAGTGATGGGTCGCAAAACGTACGAAAGTATCGGTGGAAGGCTACCTGGTAGGACAAATGTGGTGATGAGCAGGCAAAAAGAAATAAACCTTCCACAAAAGCCAGACTACCTAATCTCAGGCACTCCACACGAAGTTGTCTCCCTCCTAAGTGGTGCAGGATATAAAGATATTTGTGTGATAGGTGGCCAGAGTGTTTTCACTCAATTTGTAGATGCAGGATTAGTCACAGATATCTATCTGAGTGTTGAACCTGTGCTCTTGGCTGGCGGGTTAAACCTACTAGAAGAGGTTTCAAATGAACTGACACTAAAACTTGAAAGAATCTTAAAGCTCAACGATAACGGGACAATTAATCTGCATTATCGGGTATATTGACACTGCTTTAGTTTTACAAATAAGCTTGGGCTTTTTGATTTCTTGATACCTGATTTTATTCTATAACAATATATTTGACGGGTTTAGCACAAAATGGTAGGTTGGAAAAACTGAAATATTCTGGTAAAATATATCATGGATTGATTTTAGGACGATTACCTAATAGATTTGGAGGTGGAGTAATGCTTGCGAAGGACAAGCGCACAGTCGTGCTCGTAGGTCACAACGGTTCTGGAAAGTCAACGTTCATGGTTTCAGCTTTAAACCTCGGAGGTATTCCCGTAACAAAGAAAGAGATAGATTTTGATCCAATTGAAAACCAAAGAGGTGCAAGCATAAATTCTCACGTAGGAACGTTTGAATTTGAAGGTAAACAGATTACACTGATCGATACGCCGGGTTTCAGCGATTTCATTGGTGAGGTTATCGGTTCTGTTTTTGTATCGGAAAACGTGCTGAGCGTTGTAAATGCAACAGCTGGTGTGGAGATTCAAACGGAAAGGACATGGTCTCTAGCAAATGAGATGGAAAAGCCCATCTTGGTGTTCGTCAATCAGATGGATAAAGAGAGGGCAAACTTTGATGATACATTGGAATCGTTGAGAGAGAGATTCGAAGCAAAGATAATTCCAATTGTTTATCCCATCGGTAAGGAGGCAGATTTTAGAGGTATTGTTGACCTCATCACTGGAAAGGCATACCTTTACGAGAATGGAAAAACAAAAGAATCCGATGTGCCAGCAGATTTAAAGGAGAGAGTCGAAGAAGTTAAGATGTCGATAATGGAAGATATAGTATCCCTAGATGAAACACTCATGGATAAGTACTTTGCCGAAGAACCGATCACACCCGAAGAATTATTGAGTGCATTGAGAAGAGGACTTGTCGAGAGGCAAATAGTACCCGTTATTGCTGGTTCGTCCGAAAAGAACATAGGCGTGGATTTCTTGTTAAGAACCATAGCTAATATAGGTGCATCGCCATTAGATGCAAAGCCATACAAAGCGAAATTGGACACTGGAGATGAGGTAGAAGTACCTCCATCTGAAACGGACCCATTCGTTGGTTATACGTTTAAGGCAGTGGTAGACCCATTCGTTGGTAAGCTAAGTTTCATCAAGATAATTTCTGGTAGCCTGAAGCAAGGAGATGGATTCAGCAATGTATCCAAAGGGACACAAGAAAAAATAGGGCATCTCTATTTTGCAAAGGGTAAAGATACATACGAGGTTGAAGAGGTCTCATGTGGTGATATCGTCGTACTCCCTAAATTGAAGGAGAGCGCTGTGAAAGATACGGTTACACATAAAGATAGAAGGCTGACGATCATTTCACCAGAATATCCAGAACCGATGATTTCGAAGAGTGTTACACCAAAATCGAAGTCCGATATCGACAAGATAAGTACTGGACTTAGTCGGCTAGCAGATTCTGACCCGACATTTGCTTGGGAGTTTGATCCTGAAACTGCTGAAACGGTGATCTCCGGAGTAGGTGGCATGCATCTCGATGTGATGGTTGAAAGGCTTAAAAACACATTTGGGGTAGATGTCGAAGTTGGAAAGCCGAAGATTGCCTATAGGGAAACTGTGATGGGAAAAGCTGTTTCGGAACACAAACACAAGAAACAGAGTGGAGGCCATGGTCAATATGGGCACGTTAAGATAGAGATCGAACCGACAGAGCGAGGTAGTGGGTTTGAATTTGTGGATAAGATCGTCGGTGGTGTCATACCAAGGAACTTTATCCCGTCGGTTGAAAAGGGCATTAGAGAGGCTATGAAAAAAGGAGTTCTCGCTGCATTTCCAGTAGTCGATGTGAGAGTTACTCTATTTGATGGTTCGTACCATGAAGTTGACTCTTCAGATATATCGTTCCAGATTGCGGCAATTCAAGCGTTCAAAAAGGGTATGAAGGAAGCAAAACCTGTCTTGCTTGAACCTATCATGCGAGTTGAAGTTTACACGCCAGATGAGAATGCTGGAGACGTCATGGGAGACATCAGTTCAAGAAGGGGTAGACCAATGGGTATGGAGCCAGCTGGCAAAGGTATTACAGTCGTTAGGGCAGAGGTACCACTCGCAGAGATGCTGGATTTTCAAGGACGACTTTCTTCGATAACTAGTGGTAGAGGATACTTTACGATGAGGTTCATCAGGTATGACATGGTCCCACCAACTGCACAGGAGAAGATAATAGCAGAACGTAAGAAGTATCTAGAGGAACAGGCTGAAGAGTAAAGAAGAAAGAATGATTTTTGATGATTAATGAGTGAACTACCCCCACCTATAG
>DPIB01000052.1 GCA_003522805.1 Fervidobacterium sp.
GGCGGATACATCGTTGCTGGGTACACAGATTCGTTTGGAACTGATTTTGACAACGTATACGTCCTGAAACTTAATTCAGATGGAAGTTTAGCTTGGCAAAAGACGTTTGGTGGAAGTAGTTTTGATTATGCATATTCCATCCAACAAACGACAGATGGTGGATACATCGTTGCCGGTATTACATTGTTGTTTGGAGCTGGTTATTACGACGTATACGTCCTGAAACTCAATCCAGATGGAAGTTTAGCATGGCAAAAGACGTTTGGTGGAAATCGTGATGACTGAGCAAATTCTGTTCAACAAACGACAGATGGCGGATACATCGTTGCCGGGACCACAAGGTCGTTTGGAGCTGGTTGGGAAGATGTATATATCCTGAAACTTGATTCAAATGGGGAATTACACCCTTTTGAATGATAGATGTTATGAATAAATAACTCAGTTATTCTTCGCTTTAAAACATATTGAAACAAGACCGGGCATCAGTTGCCCGGTTTTGCCTTTCTCATCAACTCATTGCAAATTTCCACTGCCTCTTGTGCGTCTTTGCCATAGGCACATCCAAATCTTTGAGCGAGTTCTTCGTTCATGGAAGCACCACCTGCAATGACTGGTATCTCTATTCCTGCGCCTTTGAGTGTGTTTACGACCTCGCCTACTTTGACAACTGTTGTTGTCATCATTGCAGATAATCCAACTATGTCTGGTTTTAATTCAACCGTCTTTTGAAGGATGACTTGTGCAGGTACATCTTTGCCGATGTCTATTACTTCAAAGCCTGAACTTTCCAACACTGTTCCAACTATCTTTTTGCCTATGTCGTGTATATCGCCTTCGACAGTTGCCAGCAAGACTCTTCCTGACTTTATTGACTGACCTTCTGGAATCATCTCAGTTAGTTTTGCGAATATCGGTTTCACCGTTTCTGCAGCCAATATTAGATGTGGCAGGAATATCTTGTTACTGGCATACAACTTCCCGATTTCTTCCATCGCCTTTGCCAGAACATTTTGAACGATTTCCAGCGGTGACATTTGTGATGTGCCTGAACTTAGTGAGGTAACGTACTTATCTGCACTGATTCCATCACCTTGAATCAGAGCTTTAACTAATTCGTTTTCTATACCTTGCACTGGTGCTTCTACAGCCTCTTTTTTCAGCATCTTCTTCATGCCAGTTAAGATATTCATCGTTGTCTGCTCTGCTGTATTGATGATGGCACCACAAAGCCCTCGTTCCATAGCCAATGCAAGTAGTGATGCATTTAGACTCTCACGGTTTGGCATACCAAAACTGAAATTTGATAGTCCTATGCTCGTCTTTATGCTATCTACTGAAAGGAGCCTTATCGTTTCAAGTGTGACGTTGTAATCTTCATTTGCACCGAATGGTAATACCAGCGGATCAACGAAGATTCTATCCTTTTCTATACCTTGAGAAGTTACATATTCAACCGCCCATTTACCTATCTTGTACCTTTCTTGCGCACTCTTCGGTATCTCATTTCCCATTGCGAGGATGATAAGGACGCCGCCAAATCTTTTCAGCAGTGCAATTTTCTTATCGAGTTCTTCTTTTGTTGCCTTGGAAGAATTGATGAGTGGCCTGCCAGGATATTCGAAAAGTGCTGCTTTCAGGAATTCCTCGCTCTGTATGTCCAAAGAGAGTGGAATACTCACTACCCTATCGAGTTCAACTATCACTTTTTTGAAATGTTCCTTGCTTAGGAAAGTCTCGTTGCCAAGATTGACATCCAAAACTTGTGCACCCTCATTTCCCTGTTCCCTTGCCAATTTCAATATATTCTCAATATCGAAGTTTCGTATCTTTTCTTGGAATTTTTTCTTTCCAGAGGCATTTATTCGCTCGCCAACTATCAAGAATGGTGAGATGTTTACCATGTACGTTCTATTTGAAATAACATCCAGTTTCTCAACATTTCTTTTCATCGCTCTTCTATTTCCAAACATTTTCATCATGTATTCTATATGTTCTGGCCCACTGCCACAGCAACCACCGATGATGTTCATCCCAACTTGCACGTGGTCTTCCATATGTACAGCAAATTCCTCTGGTGAAGTTTTATACAACAGTCTTCCATCGCCGGTCAGTATGGGTTTACCTGCATTTGGCTCGGTGAAGATAGGCTTTCTTGAAAAGAGTGCCAGTTTCCTTGCGAGTGATAGCATTAAATCAGGTGTTAGTGTACAGTTAATGCCAATTGCATCCACATCCAAGTCGTTGAAGAGTGATACGTAAACTTCTACACTTGTACCAGTCACCGAAACACCATTTTCTTCAAATGTCATGCTAACGAGTAATGGGAGTTCTTGAGTCACATCACGTACTGCAAGGTAAGCAAGTTTCAATTCTTTTAGATCGCTCATCGTCTCGATTATGAATCCGTCCACACCTGCATCGTACAATAACTGCGCCTGTTCTCTGAAGATGTTGTATACGTACTCTGAATCGAGCTCGCCAAAAGGCACAATCATCTCGCCAACTGATGATATATCACCAAGTACATAGACATTTTTGTCACTAAACTTAGCAACATCCTTTGCTATATTTACTGCCTGTTTATTTATATCAACAAAATACTCTTCGTATCCCAGCTTTTCTAATTTGTATCTGTTTGCACTGAACGTGTTTGTAAGCAGAAAATCTGATCCGGCTTGGACATATTCGCGCTGTAGTTCATATACAGCTTTCGGGTTGGTAACATTTAGCAATTCTACGGGGGTTTTTCCTTCAATATGTCTGCGCTTAAAAAACTCTGTGCCATAAGCACCATCGAGAAAAAGTATCCTTTCATTCACAATCCTGGAGAAAAGTTCCCTATTCATCAATATAATGGGCAAGGATACTCCAACTTTCAAGCGGTAGCCTAAGTTGGAGAGGAATTGCCCTACCTCCTTTCTGTTCGTTTTAAACTTTTAAAATAAACAAACGTGTGATATATATAATTATATCAACTGATAC